>JALWMN010000247.1 GCA_027083895.1 Campylobacteraceae bacterium | reverse complement strand
TTTCTTCACACATATTTTAGAGTATCTTAAGTAATACCAATAATAAGAGGTGACCTTAATAACAAATTGGCTATAATCTCTTTGACTATTTAGCTCTTCTAAATAGAAAGGAGACTATTTTGATACTAGTAGCTGGTCCATGTGTCCTTGAGAGCCATAAGAGTGTCTTTAAGATTGCACAAGCTCTCCAAGAGTATAATGAAGATTGCACAATAGAGTTTTACTTTAAAGCAAGTTTTGATAAAGCGAACCGAACAAGCATCGATAGCTTTCGAGGGCCAGGTCTAGATGAAGGTTTAGAAATTCTTCAAGAGATAAAAGAGAGGTTTGGCTATAAGATATTAACCGATATACACCTACCTGAACAAGCAGATAGAGTAAGTGAAGTTGCAGATGTACTCCAAATTCCTGCCTTTCTCTCAAGGCAGACTGATCTTATAGTAGCAGCCGCAAAAACACCAGCAATTGTTAATATAAAAAAGGGGCAATTTTTAGCACCAGGAGCTATGAAACACTCAGTAGCAAAGGTTCTCAAAACTAGAGGTTTCGATGGTGAAGCAAATTACGAAGATGCAAAAAAGTATGGTGTATGGTTAACAGAGCGTGGTACAACTTTTGGATATGGTAATTTAGTAGTTGATATGCGTAGTCTTGTGATTATGCGTGAATTCGCACCAGTAATCTTTGATGCAACGCACTCTGTACAGATGCCTTCAAATGGTGAAGCAAGAAGCAGCGGCAATAGTACCTTTGTTAGACCACTTGCAAGAGCTGCTGCAGCTGTTGGTGTAGATGGCTTCTTCTTTGAGACACACTTTGATCCAAGCATAGCACTTAGTGATGGACCAAATATGATTAAACTAGAAGAGCTAAAAAGAGTCGTTGATGAGATTCAAGCAATCAATATGATATAAAGGATGAAAATGAGAGTTATAGAGGGAGATTTACAAGTCAATAAAGATTTAAAAGTAGCAATAATAAGTGCACGATTTAACCATTTTATAACAGATAGACTTGTTGAGGGGGCAAAAGATTTTTACATAAGGCATGGTGGTGATCCAAAGGCACTTGATCTCATTTTAGTCCCAGGTGCTTTTGAGATTCCTTTTGCTCTAGAGAAGCTTTTAGCTAGTGGAAAGTATGATGGAGTTTGCTGTTTAGGTGCAGTTATTCGTGGTGCTACACCCCACTTTGATTATGTAAGTGCAGAGGCGACAAAAGGAATTGCAAATGTTACCCTTAAATATGGTAAACCAGTATCGTTTGGAGTATTAACTGTCGATAGTATCGAACAAGCAATTGAACGAGCAGGCACAAAAGCTGGTAATAAAGGAGCAGAGGCGATGGGAAGCCTTATTGAACTTATGAATCTCTATGGAGTCATAGAGTAATGGCAACTAGACACCAAGCAAGAGCTGCTGTTGTTGGACTTCTCTATGCTTACGATTTAGGTAACATTGAGATAGGAAAATTCTTTGAAGATATTCTCGAAGAGAAGAAGATTAGAAACAAACAGCGAGAGTTCTCAGCAAAACTCTTTAAAGGAACAATCGATAACCTTGCCAAGATTGATACGATCATCCAAAAACAATTAAAAGATTGGAGTTTCGAAGATTTAGGTAAAATAGAAAAAGCAATATTGCGGCTTGGTACATATGAGATTCTATTCGATAAAAATGATAAAGCGATCGTTATTAATGAAGCAATTGAGCTTGCAAAAGAGTTGGCTGATGAAAAATCACCCCAATTTATAAATGGTGTTTTAGATTCACTCTCGAAAGGGTAAAAATGTCACTGAATACTTTAAATTTAGACATTACAAGACGCTTGAGCAAAAAAGATGCAGTAGAATTAATTAAACATGGTGATTTAAAGGAGCTTGGCAAACTTGCCTACCAAAAAAAGAAGATACTCCACCCAAAAGGAGTAAGTACATTTGTAGTCGATCGCAACATCAACTACACCAATATCTGTTGGGTCGATTGCGATTTTTGTGCATTCTATCGCCATGAAAAAGATGAGGATGCCTATATCTTAAGCTTTGATGAGATCGATAAAAAGATAGAGGATCTCTTAAAGATCGGTGGAACACAGATTCTCTTTCAAGGGGGTGTTCACCCAAAATTAGAGATTGAGTGGTACGAAGATTTAGTTGAACATATCCATAAAAAATATCCACAAATTACAATACATGGTTTCTCAGCAATTGAGATTGACTACATAGCAAAACGCTCTAAAATCTCTGTTTCTGAGGTCTTAAAACGACTTAAAGCAAAGGGTTTAAGCTCAATACCAGGTGCAGGTGCAGAAATACTTAACGACCGTGTTCGCGATATTATAGCACCAAAAAAACTTGACAAAGATAGATGGATCGAAGTACATAGAGAAGCACATAAACTCGGTATTAAATCGACTGCCACAATGATGTATGGTACTGTAGAGAGTGTCGAAGAGATCGTTGAGCACTTTGACGAAATTCGTCGCCTCCAAGATGAAACAGGTGGCTTTCGAGCATTTATTATGTGGTCATTTCAGGGAAAAAATACTGCACTTGCTACAAAGCATCCAGAAATTAAAAAGAGAAGCTCGAATACCTACCTAAAACTCTTAGCAGTTGCAAGACTCTATCTAGATAATATTAAAAATATTCAAAGCTCCTGGGTTACTCAAGGGAGCTACATTGGCCAAATGGCACTTCTTTGGGGTGCAAATGACCTCGGAAGCACCATGATGGAAGAGAATGTTGTCGCAGCTGCGGGTGCTACAAACTCTATGAATCAAGAGCAGATGATTGCCCTTATTAAAGATATTGGTGAAAAACCTGCAAAACGTAATACAGCATATGAAATTTTAGAGAGATACTATTAAAAGATGAAAAGAGCACTACTACTTTTTTTACTACAAGGATACCTCATGGCAGCTACACTACTTCATACAGAAATTAAAGGTATTCAAGTACCAATTATCTTTATTCAAGATAATCGTCTACCCCTTACAACACTTGAATTTATCTTTCGAGAGAGTGGCTCGTTAGCAAGTAACAAAGCAGGTTTAGTCTCACTTATAGCAAACCTCTTTAATGAAGGTACTAAAAAAGAGGGAGCAGCCCATTTTGCAAAAGTATTAGAGGATCGAGCTATCTCACTGAGTGCAAACAGTGGTAAAGAGACCTTTGTCTTTTCACTCGAAGCATTAAAAGAGCAACTCCCTTTTGGTTTGCAAAAATTAAAAGAGTTGCTACAAGATCCAAACTATAGCAAAGAGACATTTAAAAAAATTGTAAAAAAGCAACTTGCACTTCTTGCAAAAAAGCAGGATGACTTTGACTATATTGCTAGTAATGGACTCAAAAGCCTCCTTTTTGAAAATAGCAATTTGGCTCTACCACAGCTTGGCACCAAAGAGAGTATTCAAGCACTTACTCTTAACGACTTAAAATCGTTTATTGATAACCATATCTTCCTTAACAATCTCATTGTTGTAGCTGCTGGAGACTTTAACGAGAGTGAGGTTGAGAAGATAACAAAAGATATCGCCTCTATCTTAAAAAAAGGTGAAGTTACTCCAATTAAAAAGATTAGTGCATCTCATAAAGAACAGATAAAAGAGCAAAATGAAGAGACAAAACAAGCTTATATCTACTTTGGAGCACCCTACTCTATGGAGATCAATAACTCTCAAAGATATATTGGCAAGATTGCCTCTTTTATCTTAGGTGCAGGTGGTTTTGGAAGCCGCTTAATGGAAGAGATTCGTGTTAAACGTGGACTTGCATACTCTGCCTATAGCCGCTTTGTTGTAAATAGAACCAATAGCTACTTTAGTGGTTATCTCCAAACAAAACTAGAAAACCAAAAAGAGGCAATTAAGAGTGTAAAAGAGGTAGTAAGAGAGTTTGTCAATAAGGGGGTAACAAAAGAGGAACTAGAGGCTGCAAAAAAGTTCTTTTTAGGGAGTGAACCACTCCGTGTTGAGACACTTAACCAAAGAGCCAACAGAGCTTTTCATGAGTACTATAGTGGGCAAGGCTTAGGCTATAGTAAAAAAGAGCTCGCATTAATAGAGAAGCTCTCGCTAGAAGATCTCAATAATTTTATTAAAAAGCATAACGAAATCCTCAAAATGAGCTTCTTTATTGTAACTAAAAAATAGATGTTTCAAGCAAGCGATATACCCCTCCTTAAGAGGCTAAAAAAGAGAACTCTTCTTGACTTAGCTCTCACGATTCCACAAAGCTATAACGATACAACACTAAGTAGCACAATTGAGGAAAATAAGACTCTCACTGCAAAAGTTAAAGTGGTAAATAGTGCTATGGTACAGGGGCGATTAAAAGCTACTCTTTTCTTAAAAGATTTTAATACAACAGCATCTGCACTCTTTTTTCGCACAACCTCCTACCATATAGAGAAGTTTAAACCAAATGCAGAACTTATAATCTCTGGAAGAGTTAACCGTTATAGAGGACAACTACAAATCTCACAACCAAAAGCATTAAGTGATTATGGCAAAATAGTACCAAAATATAAAACAATCCTCAAAGAGAGTGAAATAAGAGCCCTTATTCAAACATATGTTACCAAACAGAACCTTCAAAAAGCTGGGCTTAAAGAAGGTGAAATTGATACACTCTTAAAACTTCACAATCCCAAAAGTCTTAGTGAAATATACAGTAATGGTACTTTACAAAAGATGCATCTTTTCCATCTAAAATCTATCGAAGCCTATAATCATTTAATTAAGCTCAAAAGAAAACGAATCGTTACAAAACCAATCAAAGTACTCAACGGTGATCCTACTCCATTTATAGAGTCGCTCCCCTTTGCATTAACTAGTGATCAAAAAAAGGCAATTGAGAGTATACAAAAAGATTTAGCTAATCCTAATAGGGCTGCAAGACGTGTGATTATTGGCGATGTCGGTAGCGGAAAAACTATGGTTATTCTTGCTGCAGCTATGATTGCCGGTAAAGATAAAACTATACTTATGGTTCCAACCTCACTTTTAGCAAACCAGCTCTTTGAAGAGGCAAAAAAATATCTTTCAGAATATCTTAATATCGCATTTATTACACAAAAAAGTACTATTGGCGACTATAAAAAAGCTGATCTTATCATTGGAACCCACGCCCTACTCTACAAAAAAGATTTACCAAAAGTAGCTCTTTTAATTATCGATGAGCAACACAGATTTGGTGCAAACCAGCGAGCAAAGCTTGATACCCTTGTAAAGCAAGAAAATAGTGGTGCACACTTTTTGCAACTCTCAGCTACCCCAATACCACGAACTCTAGCGATGATAGAGTCTGAACTCATCGACATCACGACAATTAAAACACTCCCATACGAGAAAAAGATAGATACACGCATTATAAAACGCCAAGACTTCCCTAACCTCCTTGAACATATAAAAGAGGAGATAAATAAAGAGCATCAAATTATCATTATCTATCCTCTCGTAGAGCCAAGTACAGAGGTACCATATACCTCTTTAAGTGAAGCAAAAAAGTATTGGGAGAGTAAATTTGAAAAAGTCTATACCACTCATGGAAAAGATAAAGAGAAAGAGGATACTCTTTTAGAGTTTCGAGAAAATGGAAATATTCTCTTAACAACCACAGTAATTGAAGTTGGAATCTCTCTACCTCGTCTAACAACTATTATCATTGTAGGTGCTGAGAGATTTGGTTTAGCAACACTCCATCAACTTCGAGGTCGAGTAGGTAGATATGGTATCGAGAGCTATTGCTACCTCTACACCAATGCCCAAACAGTACCAAAACGTTTAGAGGAGTTTGCAAACACACTCGATGGCTTTAAAATTGCAAACCTCGACCTAAAATATAGAAACAGTGGTGATCTTTTAGATGGTGTAACACAAAGTGGACGCAACTTTAAATGGCTTGATTTAAGTGAGGATGAAGAGATTATAAAAGAGGCAAAGAGTAGAGTTCAATTAATCTCTAACTTTAAAAAATAGTTACTAAATATTTTTAGATAAAAATTGGAACATAAATTGGTTTTCCTCTTTTAATCTTTTGAGCATGCCGTTTTTGGATTACTCTGTTTCTATTTATAATATAGAAGTCTGCATCTATTACTTTCGAATTTACTTTTCTATATTTTGTTGTAATAGTATAAGTCTCTCCAGCTTTTGCATTAAAATGCAAATTGGCTGCAAAGATATATTTTGCATTTGCGTTTATATTATCATCTTCTACATAGATTCTAACTGGTCCAGGAGAGACTCGTCTTGCAACATTGCGACCTTTCCAAATACCATTCGTAGCTTTTCCATTAATCTCCTGAATGAAGATTGTAGAGTCACCAAAGATCGTAAATTTATGTTGAGAATCTTTTATTGGAACTAAAAGAGCATGTGGTTGCCTCTTGCTTGGGTGACTATAATACATTTTACTAGAGCAACCACTCATCACCAGCAACACTAGAAATATAAAAGTAAGTCGATTTAATAAAACTCGTTTCATAATATTCCCAAATAGTGCTATCTGCTACCTAAAGTTAAACTTCACTAAATACTTTTTAGCAAAAGGCATATAAGATTTTCGAGTTACAACAACTTTGGTCTCTCCAATTTTGGCCCAGTGATATATTACTGGTATATCTTTTGGTGCTATATGGATGCACCCATGCGACATCCAGTTAACACTTCCCATATGCAAAGCGTGTCCTTGGTTTGTAAAGAAAATACTAAAGTCCATATTATTTACACCATCTTCATCTGGATATTTTTTAGACATATAATATCTCTTTTTCCTAAGAACAGTATAAATGCCACTAGGAGTTTTATAATCATCTGCACCAGAAGTAATGATTCCTGTCCACCAAACTACACCATCTCTATCTACTGCATAAAAACGGCCATCACTACCAGGTTCGCGAACAGAGACAACAATAAACTCTTGCCCTGTTAGATCATAAATCTGCTCCATGCCATTATCATCAATAATTTTAAACTTAGTAACACTAAGCGGTTCAACTATTCTACCAAAGAGTGAAAATGTAAATAGTATTAATAATATGTAAAATCTAAACTTATAAATCATCACATTCTAACCTTTAATAAAATTTTATACAAGTGTACCAAAAAGAACTTACTCTTTCAATTAAATTTAAAAAAAAGTTAGCTATAATTTCGACGCTTTTAAATGATAAGTAGGGATACGCAAGCCGAACGGATTTAAAAGCAAGTCTACTAGACTCTAAACAAATAGTTATAAGGGCTCAAAATGAAAAAGTTTTTCTTACTTTTCTTTGCATTAGGTGCTTTTGCATTCGCTGGTGAGAATGGTCAAGATATGATCAAAGCATACTCTGTAGTTGCTGCTGGTGTTGGTCTTGGTCTTGCTGCACTTGGTGGTGCAATTGGTATGGGTCACACAGCTGCTGCTACAATTGCAGGTACCGCTAGAAACCCAGGTTTAGGTAGCAAATTAATGACTACAATGTTCATTGCATTAGCGATGATTGAAGCACAAGTTATCTATACACTTGTAATTGCACTTATTGCACTTTACTCTAACCCATTTATTGGGTAAATTTAACTTGTAGGCGTAACCGCCTACAAACTCTTGCATGCGGACGTGGTGGAATCGGTAGACACGCTATCTTGAGGGGGTAGTGCCTTCCAGGCGTGAGGGTTCAAATCCCTCCGTCCGCACCATTTTTGATTTTTTTAAAAACTTCACTATACCAAACAAAAGTTTCACTTAAAAAATAACACAAACTTATTTTGATTTTCTTTACTTTTTCATTGTTAAAAATTCTAGATTTTTCAAACTCACCCTTTTTTTAGGTAGCTTTCAATATCACCATAATAAATGAATTGAGAATTTAAATACCGTTAAAAACTTCCTACTAACTCTTTTTTTTGCCTACTAAGAGTATACAAAATTTCTCTTCCCAAATTAAACCATAATTTTGTATTAACGATTAGCAACCATTAACCAATCATTTATCTTAGGGTATTTACAAAAACCAATAAATCAATCTAGATGTTAATATTACAACCATTTAAGAACAAGCACTTGCAAAGATTTTCGCAAAACTCCCTAATCTTATGTTTTTCTAATTCCAATGCAAAATTTTGATTAAAAAATTCTAAAGATGCATCTCTAACCAATCTTGATAAGTACGGAATAAACTTACTATAAAAAGAAAGTTGTAGAAAAAATATAAAAACCCGGATAGCCGTATTTTGCTTGTGTCGGCCCCATCTAAGCCAACGGTGGGGGAGAGAGTGAGTCCTTAGGGGACAACTTCTCGCCGGCATAGCCTGGCTCAAGCGAAGCCATCCACTCACAGACTCAAGCTACTAAGTCCCCCAAAAGTTTTTCTGTTGGACCCCATTTGCAATTAGGCGAACTATCCAGGCAATATTTTACTCACCTTATGAGATAGTCAAACACTGTTTCTAGTATTTGAGACAAATTATTAAAATGAACTTAAAGAACTAATTTAATATAATCTATTAAAC
>JALWMN010000246.1 GCA_027083895.1 Campylobacteraceae bacterium | reverse complement strand
ATGCTAAGCCCTACAAGCCTTATTATGGGTATGGGGCTTGGAGATAGCGTAGCATTAATTACAGATGGACGCTTTAGCGGGGCTACTAGAGGCCTTAGCATTGGGCATGTTAGCCCAGAAGCAGCTGAGGGTGGACTAATTGCTCTTGTAGAAGATGGTGATGAGATATTTATCGATGTAGATGCGTATAAAATTGAGCTACTTGTAAGTGAAGAAGAGATAGCAAAAAGAAGAGCAAACTTTAAGCCGCTTGTTAAGCCGCTTAAGAGCAGATGGTTAAGACAGTATAGAGCATTAGTTACAAATGCTAGTAATGGTGCTGTTTTAGAGGCTTAAATTAGTGATTAGCAAAGAGCTTAGTGCGGCTTAGCCGCACAAACTATTTAGGAATATTTAAATGTTCATTGTAAATTTGCAGCTAAATCTATTTTTGCCATATGCCCAGTCTCTTAAAGGCCGCAGGAAAATTGTGCACTCTCTTAAAGAGAGGCTCTCTAGACATAATCTCTCAATACTTGATTTAAGCGGCGAGTATGTAAAAGAGGCTGATATTGCTATTGCATTTTTAGCCCTAAACTCTAAAGCAATTTCTCAAAAAATTCATACAATAGAAGATATTATACAAAAGCACTTTAGTGAAATAGAGTATAGCATCGACTACGAGATATTGTAAAAAAATTTTCTATTTAAACCAATCCAACAACTAACTTAAAGATTTACTTTAACCAAAAAATTATTTACTTACTCAATCTTTGCCAATTCTACAGCAAAATTTTGATTTAAAATCTACTTCCATAGGGGCTAGCCCTCTTTGAAAGAGCCTTACGCCTCCTCTTTACTTCTTACTATTACTAAGAAAATTGCCAATAGTGCTAAGAGCCCTCCAAAGAGACTCAGAGCTGGTGCACTGCTCGATTTATACTCTTCTGGGTGCACCTCATAATCGTCACACTCACAGTAGATGCCTAAATCGTAACTCATATCACTCTTGAGTGCTTTTTTGATATAGATAATCGCACTACTATCAGCATCAGAATCTTTAGTATCATCCCCTTGGTTTTGGAGTGTTGGCATATATGAGTTTGGTAGATCAAACTTAATCTGATACGCTTGACCTGGTTTTAAGTGGCAGAACTTATAGTGCCCACTACTATCTGTTTTTGTTGCTTTAACAATATTGCCATAGATATCTTTTACACTATTACCATTGCCATCAAGCAAGTATACAGGAATATCTATCGCACCTGGCTCACCACTATCTTGTAAGCCATTAAGGTTCTTATCGCCCCATACAAGATCACCTATACAGATCTCTTTAATAAAGCCAGCAAATGGCTTAATTCTTCTTTTTGTTGTAGTAGCATCATCACCACTTACAAGGGTAAAGACTTCACTCTCGCCACCACCCTCTACAAACTGTGGTGTTTTACTCTCCTCTCCCCCTTTGGTTGTTATATATGGAGTACCATTACTCTCTGGCTCTTTTTCGAAGTGAACCTTGTAGCTTCCAGGCATAAGGTTACAAAAGAGGTATGAACCATCACTATCAGTATAGATTGGTGCAACACTCTCACCCAATACACTTTTAGGTAGCTCCCCAGTTACTGCATCTATTAGAGTTACTTTTACATTAGCAACCGCCTCCTCATTTGCATCGCGAATGCCATCAACATTCTGATCGATCCATGTCTCACCTGCTAAGCAGACACTCTTAAATATGCCACCATCAAAGCTGCTATTGTGCTCTCCACTCTCTAAAAGCTCTTTTGGCATAGAGCCATTTGTTGCAAGGAAAGAGGCTATATCAGAGTCTTTACTCTCATCTTCACCTTCATTCTCTCTTGTAATATAGTAGTTTTCTGGTAGCTTTGTTACTTTTACTTGAT
>JALWMN010000245.1 GCA_027083895.1 Campylobacteraceae bacterium | reverse complement strand
ATTTACCATTATACGAAGTAATAGTTTTTCTCAGCTCCTCTACTTTAATAGAGGTTGCATTAAACTCATAAAAGTCTCTATCTAACTCTTTAGCAATTAGGCGGCTAAGGGTTGTCTTGCCACAGCCAGGGGGTCCAAAAAGCAAGGCATTTGGAAAGTAGTTATTTTTCAAAAACTGAGTAAAGAGCCCACTCTCACCTATAAGATGCTCTTGAGAGAGAATATCTGCTAACTTTTGGGGACGATACTTTTGAGCTAAATTCATCTAAAATTGATCCTAACTAATAAATATAAATGCAACAAAGTCGCACAATTTGCTCTAAGCTCTCCGCTCTGAGCTTTAGGCTTCTATATCACTTGAATATGGTACGATCTATCCTCTCTTGGTCCATCAAATTCACAAAAGAAGATCCCCTGCCACTTTCCTAAAAAGAGTTGCCCATTAACCACTGGTAAAACAACTCTTTGTCCACAAAGAGCAGATTTAACATGAGCTGCAGCATTCTCATCACTACTCTCATACTCAGCATCTGCAGGTGCAACACGACTCAATGATGCCAAAAAGTCCCTTCGAAGTTTGGGATCTTTATTCTCAAAAAAGACTATCGAAGCAGTTGTATGGGTTGTAAAGACTGTACAAAGTCCATTCTTTACCCCCTTTCTTATAACCTCATCGCGGACCTGCTCTGTAATATCAATCATCTCCGTTTTAT
Organism: Campylobacteraceae bacterium; assembly: GCA_027083895.1. GTDB lineage: Bacteria > Campylobacterota > Campylobacteria > Campylobacterales > Sulfurovaceae > JAADEQ01. Next base: position 1,175 of record JALWMN010000245.1, on the reverse strand, counting down.
ACCTTGTCTTAAACTCTTTAGTAGTTACCATGCTTCTCCTCCTCTTTTATCATCTTATGTAAAATTTCATACTCCTTTTGGCTTAAGTATCGTGTCTTATTCTCAGGCAAATTATTTAACTCAATAAAACCATATGCAACTCGCTTTAGATCCACAACATTTGCTCCAAAATGGGCAAAGAAGCGACGAAGCTCCCTATTTTTCCCCTCTGCAATTGTAACTCTAAGCTTTGTATACTTACCAGTCACTCCGCGTACACTATAGCCTAAAAAGGGAGCAAACTCCATAGAGTGCTCTTTGCTCTTTGGGTGTGCACCAGCCATTGCATCTTCTAAAACAAGGCCATTTTGCATCGCCTCTTCCATCTCTTTAGTTAACATTTTATCGATTTTTATATTATAAACTCTAGGAAGCTTGCTCTCCATTAAGAGTGTCGCTACTGCTACATTATCAGTAAGTAACAAGAGTCCTTCACTTGCATAATCTAAACGCCCAACAGGTGTAAAGTGCCTAAACTTCCCAGGCAAAAGATGGTAAATCGTTGTACGACCACGATCATCTCTTTTGGTAACAAGTACCCCTTTTGGCTTATTATAGACTACAACTGTCATCTCATGCTTTGCTTTTGGTTTAATCTCTCTACCCTTTACAAAGACACGATCTCCTTTTTCTACTTGATAACTAAAATCACTTACTACTTGACGATTGACTCTTACCTTCCCCTCCTTGATAAGTCTGTCTGCTTCACGTCTTGAGTATTTGCTATTGTGTGCTATAAATCTATTGAGTCTCACTTCTCTCTACTCCTGCAGCTATTAGATCGTGTATATGGATTGCTCCAACTATACCACCTTTATCGTCTGTTACAATAAGAATCTGTATACGTCTACTCTCTATAAGCTCAAGTGCATCTACTGCCAAAATTGATGCATCACTAATTGTAAACGGACGCTTAGTCATAAACTCTGCAATGGTTCGATTAAAATCAAAATCCTCTCTTAAAAGACTTCGACGTAGATCACCATCGCTAAAGATACCAACAAGTTTGCCATTCTCTTCAATAAGCAAATTCCCAAGCTTCCCTTGTGTCATCACAACAATCGCATCTTTTAAAAGCGTATCAGAAGAGACAATCGGAAGTTTCTCTTTTGGAATCAAAAAGTGCTCCGCCTTTA
>JALWMN010000244.1 GCA_027083895.1 Campylobacteraceae bacterium | reverse complement strand
TACAATACGAGATGGCAAACTAGCAGTTTTAAATCTAAGCCAAAGAGTAGCAAATATCCCCACATTTAACTTTGCTCGAAATATCACTTTTAACCAAGATCGCTCAAAAATCTTTGTTGCAGATGGTACAAGTGGCATCACAATCATCGACAATGAGAGTAAAAAAACTCTTGCTAATATCAAAACAAAAGATTTTGCACGCCATATTGCACTTAGTAGCGATGAAAAATTAGCCTTTGTAGCCGATAGCAAAGCTGGCTTAACTATTGTAGATTTAGAAGAGAAAAAGATTATTACCAATATTCCAACCTACGAAAATAATGACACTGGAGATCATGATGCTCGCTATATCCTCATAGATCAAGATGATTCGAAACTCTACCTTGCAGCGTCTGAAAGTGGTGTACTTACCTTTGATATCACTAATCCAAAAGAGCCAAAAGTTATAGGAGTATATAATTCACCAGATATTGCCTACAACATTAAACTCTCTAGCGATGAAAAAACACTCTTTATTGCCGATGGAAAAACAGGTCTTATTGCAGTAGATCTTGAGGGTAACACTACACTTGACACCTTTAATACCTATGGGAGTGCAAATAGTGTAACACTCTCTAAAGATGAGACAAAAGCCTATATTGCTGATGGCTATAAGGGTGTAGTAATTGCCGATATTAGCAATCTTAGTGATATTAAATTTATTGGACATTTTGATACTCCAGATTTTGCCTCAGCTATTACACTCAATAGCGATGAATCAATCGCCTATGTAGCCGATAGAAAAGCAAATATTCAAGTAGTCTCAATTAGCGAAGATAGGTATAAGATAATACAATCTATACAGACACCATATAGAACCTATGCGATAGTACTATTTGATGAAAACTATCTCTATGCTGCAACAGGAAGCAATGGGGTCGAAATAGTTACTACTAAAAGAGTCTCCAACCCATTTATTCTCAACCAAATAGCTACTCATGCTAAAGCGTACCATCTATCACTCAAAGATGATTTTCTCTATATTGCCGAAGGAAAAGATGGTTTAGAAATTATTAATATAGCTGATATTCATAATCCACATAAAGTTACTCTTTTTGATACAGATGGCTTTACACTTCAGAGTATCATTTACAACAATAGAGCCTATTTAGCTGATGGCTACAAGGGTGTAAAGATAGTTGATATTAGCGACCCAAATAATCCCCAAATTATAGATAGTTTAGATACCGATGGTTTTACAAGTAGTTTACAACTATTGACAAATCAGAGTCAAATTCTACTAAGTGATGGCGTAAAAGGAGTCAAGCTACTTGATGCACAGGAGTTGACACTTTTAGATAGTTTGACAACAGAGAGTAAAGCACTTGATATTACACTCTCTAAAGATCACTCTAGAGCCTATATTGCACTTGGTAAAGGGGGAGTATTAGTAACCACTATTGAAGATGGAACATTTATAAATCAAGAGAGTATCGCAACTAATAACTACATTAAAAATATTACAGTAGAGAAAGAGAGGGGATACTTAAATGGTGATCAATCCAAGTTTCAAATTCTTGATCTTTCCAATAATAAGATTCTAAATAGTATTACGATAGGTGCATTTGCCTATAGCAGTAGTGTAGATCAAAAATATATATATGTGGCCAATGGAAAAGATGGTATTACAATAATTGATAAAAATAGTAACAAGGTTATTGGTCATATAGATTGCCAAGGAGTAGTACGCAATATTGTTTCCAAAGAGAATCTTCTCTTTGCAGCTACTAGCGAAGGAGGAGTCTGTATTATCGATAAATCTCTTCTACAAAACTAAGAGAGCTTACTTTCTCTCTCCTAGATCCATTACGAAGTAGTATCGATCATTACCTTTATACATTCCCATACCTACATCGGTAAAACGTGGATTCATCACTGTTTCACAATGGACTCTATCATCCATAAGATTCTTAATCGCACGTTTAAAGTGGCTAAAGTAATCATTCGATCCAGACCGTTTTAGTTTTGTATATGTTATTGTCTCTCCAAGTAGATTACCAACCTTATTTGGATATCCAAAATAGAGGATTCTCTCTATATGGGTGCTCCCTACACCAGCGGCTCTCTTAGCTAAATCGGTATCAGTTCCAGATCCTTTATGAGAGAGTTTACGATTAAGAGCCATATCTTTTGCATGAGATTTTGCGGCTTGCTCTAAAGATTGATTATAGTGTAATGGTGGAGCAGGAGGAGCACAAGTGGCCCCCTTTTGACGAATATAGTTTACATACTCTACCATTTTTGATTGCATATCACCATGTGAACTATTCTGATCATTGGTATGGATACTATTTTGTTTTGTTGCACACCCACCAAGTAGTAGCACCACAAGCAGTAGTAGTTCTCTTTTTTTTATCACAACTATCTCCTTGATTATATTCTTACTAGAAGTATAACCAAAAGAGATAAAATTTAAGAAGAATAAATGGATATATTATGTAAATATATGTCTAAGGTATTGTAAAATTATGTCAATTAAATGAGAAGTCAATTCCCCCTGCTGCCTGGCTTAATTGCTTTGCTACCCTCTTTACAGAGTGGACAATTGTTTGGATCATAGATCTCAAACTCAAAATCTGCTAATGCAAAGAGAGGTTTATTTTTTGGAAGTTTGCACTCTAACTTTGGCTCTTTTTCTATACCATAACGACTACAAAAACCTCTATTAGCAAGTGCTGCAAAAGCAACTACTTCTGCTCCTAGAGATTCGATAATCTCTGCAGCCTCAAGTGCTGAGCCTCCCGTTGTAATAATATCTTCACAGATTAAGACTCTCTCACCTTGTGCTACTTCAAAGCCTCTACGAAGCTCCATAACTCCACCCTTTCGCTCTACAAAGATAGAACGAACATCTAAGGCTCTTGCAAGCTCATAACCAGCGATTACTCCACCAAGAGCAGGGGCACATACAGTCTCTACCTCTATGCCAGCCTCTCTAATAATTTTAGCCAATGCATCTGCTAAAAGCATGGCTCTCTTTGGATCTTCGAGCACCTTTGCACTCTGTAGATAGTTTGGTGAGTGCTTCCCACTACTTAAGATAAAGTGACCACTTAAGAGTGCACCCGACTCTTTATAGATTGCTTCTATATCCATCGTTACACTTTTAATATATCTGCTTCTTTAGATTTAAGAGCCTCATCAATCTTTGCAATATGCTCATCGGTTAGCTTTTGAATCTTCTCTTGAGCTCTCTTTGACTCATCTTCGCTAATCTCTTTCTCTTTCTCAAGGCGTTTAATCTTATTATTTGCATCTTTGCGAACATTTCTTACTGCAACTTTTGCCTCTTCAGCCATCGCCTTTGCCTGCTTTACAATCTGCTCTCTTTGTTCACTTGTCATTGGTGGGAAGAAGAGCTTAATAAAGTCACCATCATTATTTGGAGTCACCCCAATATTTGCTTGCAAGATCGCCTTTTCAATCTCTGGAAGTAAACTCTTCTCCCATGGTGAAATTGCAATTGTGGTTGCATCAAGTGCCGTTACACTCCCTACCTGATTGAGTGGTGTTGGTGTTCCATAGTAATCGACTTTAATAGCATCAACTACTGCAGTTGTTACCTTTCCTGTTCGAAGTGTTAAAAACTTCTTCTTCATCGCTTCAATACTCTTTTGCATATGATCAGCTGTTTCACTAAAGATCTCTTCTAGCATCTCTTTATCCTTCATGAAAAAATTTCCATTATTGTAGCTTGATTTTTGTAAATTTTGCGTTAATTGAAAGAAGATAAATGCAACCTATTTTAGTAAGATATTCAAGAGAGTAGGAAAAGTTCTATTTTGAACTATTTCCCTCACTCTTCTTTGGTGCTTCTGGAGCAGTTTTTACTGGAGATTGAGGTATAGCTATTGGTTTTGCTACACTCTTATTCAACTCTTTTTTCTTAAGTGTATCGATTACACTCGATTGACTCTCTTTAGAGTAGATATACCCAAGTGCCAAAGTGTTTATTACAAAAAGGAGTGCAAGTGTAAAGGTAAGCTTTGTTAAAAAGCCTGCTGGGCCCTTTGCCCCAAAGAGCGACTCATTGCTCCCACTATAGGCTCCAAGACCAATACTTGAACTCTTTTGCATTAAGACTACAATCGTAATTAAGATCGCTAAAATAATCTGTATCACAAACAGTGTAGATGCCATAAAAAATCCTCTTTAAGTATAAATCTATATAATTGGCGAAATTATACCTAAAAAAGCTTCAAGAGAGTAAATTCATGCAGGTAAAAGAGCAGTTTAATAGATATGCAAAGCAGTATCAAGAGCGTAGTATCATCCAGCAAAAAGGGGCTCAACTCCTTGTAGATGCACTCCCAAAATCACTAGGAAGTGTTATCGATTTAGGGTGTGGCAATGGGAGAGTCTTTAAGCTCCTACAGCAAAACTCCTTTCATTTCGAAAAATTTTATGGTGTCGATTTTTCTGAATCGATGCTCTCACTCCATCCAAAAGGTAAAAATATTAAGCTTTTTCAAGGTGACTTTAATAGTAAAGAGACATTTATAAAACTCCAAAGCCTTAATGCCAATACTCTCCTTTCTGCATCGGCTCTACAGTGGGCTAAAGATATTAAGTTTACCTTTGCCCAAGCAGCAAAAACTGCCCCCTTTGGTGCCTTTTTTCTCTTTAGCTCAGGTACTTTTAAAACAATCCATAAAATAGCTGGTGCAAACTCGCCAATCCACTCTTATGCCACACTAGAAGCTGCTTTTTTACAAAGCTACCAAGCAAAAAGAGTTGAAAAATTCTCCTTCAAACTCCCATTTTCATCTACACTCGAGATGTTACGCTATATCCAAAAGAGTGGTGTAAGTGGTAAACTGATGCTCCCATATAGAGCACTCAAAAAGGTCCTAAGAGAGTACCCATACAACTATCTTGAATTTGAGACAGCACTCTTTATAGGAGAGAGTTATGATTTTAGCTAAAGAGTACAAAGACTTTATCCTTAAAAAAGAGTTCTTTAAGGCACATGAGGCTTTAGAGGAGTATTGGTTTCCAAGACGCAAAACAAAAAGTAGAGAGGTTTTAATAGTAAAAGGGTTTATCAATGCAGCAGTTGCATTTGAGCTTAAAAAGCGAGGTCGCCTAGAGAGAGCACTTAAGGTTTGGGAAACTTATCTAAAATTCTCCAAGCTAATCGAGAGTAACGATACCCTTTTTATTGAACTAAAAAGCTTTATCGAAGAGTATGGCCAAAATTATCTCTTTGATGCTATAATTTCAGAAAAAAGTGATACGAGATGAAGCGACTACTCTATACAATTCCCTCTATTCTTCTACTACTTATAGTAGTCATTGTTGTAGTACTCTTTACCCCCTTTGGGAGTAATACCTTTATTAAACCTCTGCTAAATAGATATATCGAAAAAAAGATCTCCAATCCAAAAATAAAAGTTACCAAACTCGATAGTAAACTCAATACAATTAAGCTTGAAGCAGTTGCTAGCAATGGGATTCAAGCAGAAGCAGATGGTGAAATTAACTACTTCAAAGAGAGTTTTGATCTTAATTACCATCTCTTTGCTAAAAATGTTGTTGTCAATAAGCGTGACATTCTTATGAATCTAAATCTCCAAGGTCAAGCAGTCGGTAGACCAAAAAATTTTGGTGTTAATGGTAAGGGACAAGCCTTTGAATCTGATGTAGCATATAAGTTTATTATAAAAGAGGGGAACCCGCAATCGATCAATATCTCTTTAAATAGTGCTGAAATTGCTAAAATATTTGCCTTTGCAGGTATAGAACCACTTGCAAATGGACTTCTTTTTATCAATGCAAAGCTCCCAAGTCTCGATACAAAAAATCCTCGCGGAAAAGCATATATTGAGGTAAAAGATGGTATTTTAAACCAGAGGCTTATTGCCAAACTCTACCATATTCAAATCCCTCAAGATGAGAAGTTTCGTGCTAAACTCAATACAGCAGTTGCGGGTAAATATATTGTTGGAAAGGGAACAATCGATACCACTACTGCAAAGATAAAGATAGAAAAACTCACCTCGACACTCAATTTTTTGCAACTTAAAAGCTACTATAGACTCAAGATTGAGAATCTCGCTCGTTTAGGTTGGCTCCTTCAAATACCACTTGAGGGTGCTTTAGATATCTATGGTGCTCTCTACTACAATGCAAAGCACAATATTGTGCAACTTAATGCAACTACAAAATCTTTTGGTGGTATTGCAAAGTTCACTCTTAATAATAAGAGGCTTCGAGCAGATTTTCAAAATGTCTCTATTGCTGCTCTTCTTAAAAGCACAAAACAGCCAAAGTTTGTTACTCAAGGCACTATTACAGGCTCTCTCTATCTAGCTGATTACTCAAAACTAAATGGACACTTTAAAGTAGCAAGTAGGGGTATTTTAAATAGAGATCTTTTAAGAGTAAGCCTCCCAAGCTATAAATATAGTATTAAAAGCGAAGGATCAATTAAAGATGCTACCCTCTTTGCAAAAAGTACTACAATTACATCGCACTTTATAAATGCCACATTAAAAGATACCCGCTATGCTTTTCTTAGTGGTACAATCGATAGTAAATTTAGCCTCAATATCAAAGATCTCTCGGGTCTTCAATCGATCAATAAAATCCCAATGCAAGGACCATTAAAGGTATCTGGAGTACTTCAAAGCCAAGGTAAAAATACTACTGCTATATTCTCTACGAACTCTTTAGGGGGAGTGCTAAAGGGAGAGTATCTACCAAATAGCATCAAGAGCGATTTTTCGAATATCTCTTTAGTAAAGCTACTTTATATGTTTAAGATGCCACACTACTTTACTAAATCTATAGCTAGTGGCTCAATCCGTATAACCGACACAAAAGCACAAGATGGTCTCTTTACAATCAAATCAAAGGGGGGTATTGATCTTCGTACACTTAAAAAAGAAAGTGGCATTGAACTAACTGCTCCACTTAACTACTCGCTTCTTATTAAAAATGGTGTTATCAAAGGAGGAAAACTCCTCACTCGCCCGCAACTCTTAACAAGCTATGGAAAGTTTGAGTTTGACTACTTTAACTACGATAATGCAGTCGATAAACTCTCTACAAAATTTATCGTTACAATAGATGATTTAGCAAAATTGCACCCTCTTACAAAGATAAAGATGCAAGGCTCTTTTAGAGTTGAGAGTGAGATAAAACAGTCTAAAGAGAGCCTATTGGTTACAGCAACTGCAAAAGAGCTTAGTGGTGTAATTAATATGATACTTAAAAACAACTCCCTTACGGTAGATGCGGCCGGAATAAGTGTTGTTTCACTCCTTAAGATGCTCCAATATAACCAGATTATTGATGGTATTGCTCTTGCAAATCTGAGATATAATACCCTAACAAAGCAAGGAAAGTATAAAATCACTATCGATGAGGCACGTTTTCTTAACTCCCCACTTGTGGAGACTCTTAAGACAAGTGCTGGATTTGATCTCTCTAAAGAGGTCTTTAATAGTGCTACACTACGTGGAGATATAAATAATAATATTATCACCTTTTATCTCAATAGCTACTCAAGAAAGGTACATATACTCATAGAAAACGGTACAATAGATACCAAAGCAAACACAATTAAAGCCCGTATTGTTGTACAAATCAATGGGCTCGATTATGTATTTAAACTCCGAGGGCCTCTTGATGATCCACATCTTATCCTCTCCTTTAGTGGACAGGTTAAAAAAAAGGTTATGAGTGTTGTCAAAAAAGCTATTTTAGGGAAAGATGCAAATAAAACTCTCAAAAAAATCATCCCAAAAGAGCTTCAAGATAAAAAGCTCCAAGAGGAGATCAAAAAAGTAGTTCCTAAAGAGCTTAAAGGTCTCTTCGAAAATCTATAGGGTAGTTATAGCTACTCTTTAACAAGGTAGTCAATGACCTCAAGAGTCGTCTCGAAACTCTCTTTTTTATTCTCTTGACTATTTTTGAGCTCCTCTTTCATCAGTACAATAAGTGCTCGCAAACGGCTATTAACCTCGGCTTTGCACCCTTTTGTTTTTGTGCATTACACTCTTCGATTAGTAAAATAAGTTGTGGTAAGAGTAAGGCTGTCAACTTCGTATAGATTTTTCCATAATACCAAATTAAAATCAAAAGGTATACTTAATAAAACCAAAGAAGCCATAAGATTTAGCAGATAAAAGTTGAAGTACTAGCTGAGCTAATACGAAACTTTTATCTGTGAAAGATTATGGTTTATCTGTTTTTAAAAGTGTATGTTTTTATTTTTATTTGGTATAAGCTCGCTGCTCTATGCATCTCTCTACTACTTCCTCTTGGCTTTTATTATAGCCCCAGATTTTACCAATATTTGGCTATCTGATCTTCAATAAATCTTTGTTTTCGCAACTCTTTCTTCTCTCTTTTTTGCTTTGCTCTCTTGAGTTCTCGAAACTCTTTGCTTTTAGGCTGCATACTTTGCGTTTGCCAAAGCTGATAGAGAAGCGTTAAACAGACTACTAGTGCAAAAAAATAGAGTGATTTTGGAAAAACAATACCAACAATAGAGA
>JALWMN010000243.1 GCA_027083895.1 Campylobacteraceae bacterium | reverse complement strand
GTATTTTAGAGCTCTTAACCCCTGAGGAGATAGAAGCAGTCTTAGCTCATGAGCTTAGCCATATCAAGCATTACGATATGCTAATTGGTACAATTGCTGCAACAATTGCTGGAGCTATATCGTTAATTTCGCAATTTGGATACTTTTTTGGTGGCGATAGAGAGAATCGTAACCCAATTGTAGAGATTATTTTAATGATTGTAGCTCCTTTAGCAGCAACAATTATTCAAATGGCAATAAGTAGAAGCCGTGAATTTGAAGCAGACAAAGGTGCAGCACTTATGACTGGGCATCCAGAGTGGCTACAAAGTGCCCTCTCGAAACTTGATAACTTTGCAAGAAAGGGAACTATTATCCATAATGCCGATCCTGCAAGTGCACACCTTTTTATTATCAATCCACTCAAAGCACTTGGGGGATTGCAAAATCTCTTCTCTACACACCCGAGTACACAAGAGAGAATAGAGTTTCTAGAGGCTCTTAAAAGAGAGCTTCGATGACTCCATTTGTCATACAGCTAACCCGTGGATTTCTAGCCAATGAGCTTGATGAGAAAGATAAAGCAGCCTACCAAGAGCTTAAAAAGATCGGGGCACTCCAAAAGGGTGAAGATGGTTTAGAGCGACTCAAATCTATCTATAGAGCTGGTAAACTCTATTTAACCAAAGAGAACCGCGGCTTTTTAGATTCGATGTACAAAGAGCAAAAAGATCTTCTAATCGAACCAGAGCATCTTAAAGGTGCAAAAAATGGCGATTTTGTAGTTGTTAAAAGAGTCATAGCAAAACGGGGGAGGCCAAGTGCAAAAGTGGTTGCAATTATTAAGCACGCCATTGTAACAACTATCTATATAAGTAAAAGAGTAGACAATCAAATAAAATTTTTTGATATTCGCACAATGCTTGATGCCCCTATCTTTAAAGAGAATGACGATGTAAAGATCTATAAAGAGGGAACCCTCTTTAAGGTTAATGCTCTTGATAATAGTGTTATCGAAATTTTAGGCAATATCGAAGATCCAAAGGTAGATGAGAAGATTTCGCTTACTCTCTTTAATAGGTTTGATGAGTTTCCAACTGATGCTCTAAAAGAGGCAAAAAGTGTTCCCCAAAGCGTACAAGAGGCAGAGATAAATGAGAGAGTAGATTTACGAGATCTCGATTTTTGTACCATAGACCCTGTAACGGCAAAAGATTTTGATGATGCTATCTATTGGGATGATGCTACAAGCACCCTCTATGTTGCTATTGCAGATGTTAGCCACTATGTGCCATACTTTAGTGCAATTGATAAAGAGGCGATAGAGAGGGGCTTTACTACTTATTTGCCACATAAAGCCTTTCCAATGCTGCCTAGAGCTTTGAGTGAAAATATCTGCTCACTCAAACCAAATGTAGATAGATTAAGCTTTGTAGCAAAGATAGAGTTTAAAAAAGAGACGCTAGAGGTAAAAAGAAGCCAATTCTTCGAAGCAGTTATCCACTCGAAGAGACGATTTAACTATGATGAGATAGATAAATTTTTAGCAGGCGAATATAGTGCCAAGAGCGAGACAGAAGAGCGAATATTTAAGTGGCTTACTCCACTTTACGAACTTACTCGCAAACTTAAAGCTAAGAGACTAAAAAAAGGCTTTGATTTTAGAAGCGAAGAGATTAAGTTACTCCTTAATAACTCGCATCTTTTAAAAGAGACAACCATCGAGACAGGCACACCGTCGCACTCGCTTATAGAGGAGTGCATGCTAGCAGCCAATCAAGAGGCAGCTAAGCGGTTTAGTGGCGAAGGGGATGCTATCTTTAGAATACATGAAGCACCAAAAGAGGAGAAGATACTTCAGTTAATTCAAGAGTTAACTACAATTAATATCTTTGTGGAGCCAACCGATGATGTCGAAGAGACGATTCGAATTATCC
>JALWMN010000242.1 GCA_027083895.1 Campylobacteraceae bacterium | reverse complement strand
GGGTTACTACTTAAAAAAGTAGATTATCAAAAGCACACTCATCGATTCAATGTGAGACTTTTTCTAAAGCTGTTACATCTTAAAAAGTAGTGAGTGCAAAGAAAAGGTAGAAAGGGAAGAAGTGAAGAGTATCTCTTTAATTCTTTTAGCAGCAGGAGACTCAAGACGTTTTGAGCTTCCAGTCAAAAAACAGTGGCTCTACCAATACGATAAGCCTTTATGGCTCTTTGTATTAGAGAGAATGCAAAAGAGCTACAGTTTTGAAAATATCATTGTTGTTGCCAATAAAGATGAGATTACTCTCATGAAACAATTTAGTAATGTTACATTTGTACAAGGTGGTGCAAGTCGTCAAGAGTCACTTCGTAACGCTTTAAGAGTCACTTACAGCGATTATGTCCTTGTAAATGACACTGCACGTGCCTGTGTTCCCTTAAAACTTATAGATACCCTTATACAAAAGGCTAAACCAAAAAGTTGTATTGCTCCAGCACTTACAATAAGTGATACTTGCTACTACGATGGTAAACCAATCGATCGCGAAAAACTCCTACGTATCCAAACACCACAACTAAGCTGCAGTGCAACACTCAAAGAGCTTTTAGAGTCACAAGAGGTGTTTACAGATGAAAGTAGTGCCTTCTTTGCCGCAGGTAAAGAGGTACTCTTTATAGAGGGAAGCAGGGAAGCAAAGAAACTTACTTATAAAGATGATCTTAAACTGCTCCCATGTCTTCAAGCACCAATCAACCAAAGCAGAAGTGGTTTTGGCATCGATATCCATAGCTTCGAAGTGGGCAAACCAATGGTACTAGCAGGCGTCCCTATAGAATCACCTGTTGGCTTTAAAGCTCATAGTGATGGTGATGTCGCTATCCATGCACTTATCGATGCTCTCTTAGGTGCTAGCTCCCTTGGAGATATTGGTGAACTCTTTCCAGATAGTGATCCACAATATAAAGATGCCAATAGTAAAGAGTTGCTTCAAAGAGTAGTTACTCTTGTTAAAAACGTTGGATACACTATTGAGCATTGTGATCTTACCATACTAGCAGAAATGCCAAAAGTTGCACCATATAAAGAGCAGATGCGAAAGAGTTTAGCACAACTCCTTGGCATTTGCTCTTCCAAAATCAATATTAAAGCAACAACATCTGAAAAGATGGGCTTTGTTGGAAGAAAAGAGGGAGTTGCAGTCTATGCAACCGCCACACTAAACTACTACAGATGGGATAGAATATGAAAGTAATAATTATAGAAAATGAACTCTATTTAGCACAAAGTATCGCCTCAAAGTTGAGTCAGAAAAACTTTGAGACAGAGATCTATAGCTCAATAAGTGATGCAATGGATACAAAAGGGGATATATACCTTCTCTCTACTACAATACCTGGGCAAGACCCACTAAAATTTATAGAAAAATTCCGAAACAAAATTATCATTCTTATTGTCAACTATATTAATAACGATACCGTTGTGAAACCTATAGAAATGGGAGCACTAGACTATATCGTTAAACCATTTAAAATTGAAGAGCTCATTCGAAAAATTGAGCACTATTATGAGTATAAAAAGATCCAACGAAAAAATGATTTCTATATCAAACTCTTAGAGAGTATCTTTAAAGAGGTTGATATCTCTGTCGATATTGAAAAGCTTGAACTCCCATTAACACTCTATACAAACTACCAAAAAGTTGCTGATAAGGTCGCATTTCTCTATGCACAAAAACACAACACACTACTCTACTTTATTGATCTTCAAGAGGAGGGGTGGCAAAAAGCGGTTGAGAATCTAACATATAACAAAATTGGCTATATTACAAGAGTTGAAAAACTTAAAAAAGATGAGCGAGAAAAACTCTTTGAGATGCTTAAAGAGAAGCGATTTATTCTTACATCTCTTGATAGCACTATAGAGACAC
>JALWMN010000241.1:1504-1936 GCA_027083895.1 Campylobacteraceae bacterium | reverse complement strand
TGGTAATTTGATACGATGCAATAAGTCTACTCTTTGCTCCTATTTTATATTTTATGCTAGAATGTCTAAGTAAAGCTTTAGCATTAGATGTGCCAAAAGACTCTATTAAGCATAAGCCACTTTGGCTTTTGGCTAATGTATATATAGCTCCTGCGTGTATTGAGCCTATATGGTTTAACAGCTCTTTTTTTGGCTCCAAAATCAGAGTTCATAAATTAGTAGTGCCTTTTAAATTATAACTATATCATTCATTGGATAGTGTTTTTTATTATATGTCCAAAGTTGTAGATTGTAGCTCTTAGCAGTAGCTGCAATTAGGTAGTCTTCTAAAGATATTTTATGAAATGCTTTAGAGTATCTATTTGCATACTTCCCCGCAATGTATCCAATCTTTGCATTGATATCTACAACTCTAAAAAAAGAGAATAGTTT
>JALWMN010000241.1:0-1494 GCA_027083895.1 Campylobacteraceae bacterium | reverse complement strand
TAAAGATTTAAACTTCTCAATAGTCTCCGGTTTTTTCTTTAGAATATTGATAATAACATCAGTATCTAAAAAAATTTTCATCGAAGGGTCCTGCTTTTATCTCTGATGCTCTCTACATACTTTATGTTGTCAGTCTCTTTAAAACTCTCTAGTGGTTGTAGAGAATCTATAAATTGAATTAAGTCATTTTGTTTATATTGTTTAAGTTCTTTTTTTACAGCACTTCGTATAAATTCAGACATTGAGACATTGAGACTTTTTGCTATCTTTTTAAGATCTGCAACTAAACTCTCATCTAAATATATTTGGGTTCTTTGCATTATAGGCTCCTTATACACCATACATATACATTATTATAGCATAAATCAGAGTACAATTCAAATAATAAAGCACCTATAGAAAGCTCTGAAAAAACATTGATTTCACTCAAAATAGATATAATTTTTTGCTTTGAGAACGAAAAAAATTATGAAAAAGAGCAAATACAAGCACTCCTTCGTGGTTAAGTGCTCTTTTTTATTAGCCTTACGACTAAGATAAACCCAAAATTTACATTAGAGATTAATAACCTTTCGCAAATCATTTAGCTATGGCCATTTACAAAAATCCATCAATTACCTATTGATTAACCTCATAACCGAAGGGAACCTACACTTGCACAGTTTTTGCAAACACATATAAGCAGAGTATTTGCCTAATCTTTGCTCATTTTAATACAAAATTTTGGTTAAGAGAGTAATATCCAAAGAATTCTTAATAGAAGGTCATCCAATCAAGGAATCAAAAAATATATGAAATCGCCTAAATTATAGGCTTAAGAGGAAGAAAGAGAGCAGGAGAGAGTTTGCTCGTTTTGTAAAGTTTATGATTTTAGAGACTATCCATTTCATCTGCTCTCCTTTTTTTCTTTATTATACATCAAATTTTACTCTTGTGACTTAAATCTTTCATCGTATACCATCTCGTAATATTGGTTATTGTTGTACTCAAATTCACTTAATACCTCTAAACCCAATTTTTTATGAGCATAATATGAGCGTATGTTTATCTTATTGACAAATGTAATGAGTATCGGATACCTTTTGATCATATGTTCTCTTGCAAAGTTGAATATTTCAAAAAGTAACACTGTACCACGATAAGGCTTATCTATTGCAATTGGTCCATATTGGTAGCTATTTTCTTTTGTTAAAGCTTTTTCCTTCTAAATTTTGAGCCATAAATGCAAACATTGGCCATTTGCTCCAAAACTCCCATGATGCACTCATAACATACGCTACTACCTCATCACCATCTTTAGCAATAAAGAGACCACTCTCTTGCTCTATTAACTCTGTTAACTCCTCTTTACTAAATGGGGTTGTTACAAAGCCATCTTTTTTATCTTCTGGGTCGATTGTATCTACTTGATACTTTGTGTGCAGTTTTAGCGTTGCCTCAATATCACTAATCTCGGCTACTTTATACTCTAACATCTATACTCCTTCATTAGTT
>JALWMN010000240.1:396-8712 GCA_027083895.1 Campylobacteraceae bacterium | reverse complement strand
TTTTGCTGAGTATGCTATCTCTTTCATCTTTTCTCGAAGTTGCTTGATAAAATCACCTTGTTGCTTCTCAAAGATCTCTTGAATCTGCTCACCTAATCGCTTTCCAATAAGCCCTAAGTGCACCTCTAAAATCTGTCCAATATTCATTCGCGAAGGTACACCAAGTGGATTTAATATCAGATCAACTGGTGTCCCATCCTCCATATATGGCATATCAATCTCTGGTACAATATTTGATACGATACCTTTATTTCCATGGCGTCCAGCCATCTTATCACCAACTTTTATTTTTCGTTTTGTGGCAATATAGACCTTTACAACTTTAGTTACTCCATTTGGCAAAATATCATCTTTATCTAAAATTGCCAGTTTCTCTTCATGGTCAATTTTGAGTTTCTTTTTCTGCTCTAAAAAGCTATTTTTCAACTCTTCATACTTCTTTTGCACCTCTTGCGAGTAAGACTTCACAAGTGATCGAAGTGCAAATCTATTTACCCCTTCTAATACATCTTTTGGAATTTTGCTTCCAGCTTTATATGTTTTCCCATCAATCTCAGTATCCTCTACCAACTCTTCTCCAGCTAAAAAAGCAATTATTTGGAGAATCTCCTCTTTATCGATCATTAAGAGGCTATCGTGGTGAGCCTTCTCTAATCTTGCCTTCTCCTCTTCATAAGCTCTAGTTGCTCTTGCATCTCTTGGATACCCTTTTTTCGTAAAGATCTTTACATCAACAACAACACCTTCCATAGAGGCTGGTGTATAGAGAGATTTATTCACAACATGTCCAGCTTTATCACCAAAAATAGCTCGCAATAGTCTCTCTTCTGGTGTTGGTTTAATCTCACCTTTTGGGGAGACTTTTCCAACTAAAATCATTCCAGGCTTCACATAGGTACCAATTTTAACAATACCACTCTCATCAAGATGCGTTAACTCATCTTCGCGGATATTTGGAATCGCTCTTGTTATCTCTTCTGTACCATGCTTAAGCTCTCTTGCCTCAATCTCCTTTTCATAGATATGCAGTGATGTGAAAGTATCTTCACGAATCAATTTTTGAGAAACAATAATCGCGTCCTCATAGTTATATCCATTCCATGGCATAAATGCAACAAGAATATTTTTTCCTAATGCAAGCTCTCCTTGATCAATACTTGGACCATCAGCTATTACTTCCCCTGCTTTTACCTCTTGACCAACCGAAACAATTGGTACTTGATGGAATGCTGTGTTTTGGTTTGTTCTAATATTTTTCTCTAAATGGTAGTGATCAATAAAGACACCCTTTTCATCTTCACCAATAATATAGATATTATTTGCATCGACCTTCTCAACTCTTCCTGCTCTTTTTGCTTTTACAGACTCCCAAGCATCTCTACCAGCTACTGCCTCCATTCCAGTTCCAACCATAGGAGCCTCTGTCCAGATAAGTGGGGTAGCTTGACGCTGCATGTTTGAACCCATGAGTGCACGGTTTGCATCATCATGCTCTAAGAATGGAATCAGTGATGCAGCAACACCACTTACCATAGTAGGAGCAAGATCGATTAAATCAACCTTTTCAGCCTCCTGCAATCCAATATTACCATTTAATCTTGCCTCTATAAGGTCATCAACAATATATCCATTCTCATCAACTTTGGTTGAGGCAGGAGCAATTACCTTATCCTCTTCTTGCGTTGCAGTAATATAGACAATCTCATTGGTAACTTGTCTATTTTTAACTACTTTATATGGTGCTTCTATAAAACCATGCTCATTTACCTTTGCATATGATGCCAAAGTATTGATAAGACCAATATTTTGCCCTTCTGGCGTCTCAATAGGGCAGATCCTTCCATAGTGTGTCGGATGAACATCTCGTACCTCAAACCCAGCTCTCTCTTTTACTAAACCTCCCTCACCAAGTGCTGAGAGTCTTCTTTTGTGTGTAATCTCAGAGAGTGGATTGGTTTGGTCCATAAACTGTGAAAGTTGACCACTTGAGAAGAACTCTAAAATAGTATTGGTTATCATTTTAGAGTTGATCAAGTCGTGTGGCATCAACTCATCAATTGAGCCACTAAGTGTCGTCATCTTATCTTTAATCGCTTTTTGCATCTTCAGTAAACCATTGTGGAGTTCATTCCCCAAAAGCTCCCCAATAGCACGGATTCTTCTATTTCCTAAGTGGTCTCTATCGTCAATATATCCTATACCTTTTTTTACTTTAATAAGGTATTTAACAGTCTCAACGATATCTTGGTTTGTTAGTACTGTTACATAATCTGGAGTGTTTAGCCCAAGCTTATGGTTCATCTTCATTCGACCAACTTCTGTTAAATCATATCTCTCTGGATCAAAAAGAAGCTGATGTAGAAAATCTTTTGCCGCCTCTGGAGTTACTGGTTCTCCTGGACGCATCACCTTATGAACACGAATTACAGATAAGATATTCTCATCATCAATACCTTCGCTTTGCCGTAAAAGTCTTAAACTCTCTTGCTCAGCTGCAAATGCCTTAATAATAGATGCATCTGTTTCATCAGAGAGATCATCTGCAATCTCAAAACTCTCTATACCTAACTCTATAATCTTTTTTAATCTATTCTCATCAAGTTGTGTTACAGCATCAAAAACAACCTCACCAGTCTCATGATCATAGATAGGTTTTGAGAGATATCGCTCCATTAATATATCTAAAGGATACTCTAACCACTCGATTCCTGACTCTTCTAACTCTTTAAGCTTCTTCTTATTGAGCCTTTTTCCTGCAGCAACAATAACATTGCCATCAGCATCTTTAATATCATATTCAGCTCTCTTTTTCAGTTGAGATGCATCAAATTTTACTAAGAATCTATTATCTCGAACGATAATCTCTTTCGTAGGATAGAATATCTTTATTACATCCTCTTTTGTATAGCCAATCGCTCTTAAGAGTATTGTAACTGGAATCTTTCTTCTTTTATTAATTCGAACATAGAGTACATCTTTTGCATCATACTCAAAGTAGAGCCAGCTTCCTCTATTTGGAATAATCTGTGCTGAATAGATCAATTTATTATTGGTAGTTGAAGACTCATCTACTTTAAAGATTACTCCTGGACTTCTGTGGAGTTGGTTTACAATAACCCTCTCTACACCATTTACAATAAATGATGTTCTATCTGTCATAAGTGGAATATCTCTTACATAGATATGTTGTGTCTTCTCATCTTTTAAATCCAGCTTCTCACCTGTCTTCTCATCTCGATTCCATAACTGTAAACCAATAGTTAATTTAAGTGAAACTGAGTAGGTTAAACCTCTCTCCATACACTCTCTTACAGTATATTTAGGCATAATTACTTCGCTGCCTAAATAGTTTAGTGTTAAACGATTTTGTGCATCATGAATAGGAAAAGCAGATCTAAATGTCTTTTCTATAATACTTTGTGTTCGATCTTTTGCATCAATCATTAAGAATTGATCGTAACTATTTTGTTGCAGTTGTAGTAGATTTGGTATCTTGATTTCTCTAGGAGTTTTTGAATAGTCGACTCTTAGTCTATTGCCAGAATGAAGGGAGTTTAACATTGTTCAACCTTATAGATGTGGTTTCGGTGTAAAATAGGTCATATATAACCATCATGTTTAAGAGCGTATTATAGCCTTAGAAGACTAAAAATAAGTAATTTCATACTGTATTTGCACATTATTTCCTATTTTTAAGCTTCTAAAGCAACATTCCAAACAAAGATTCAGTTATTAATAAATTGAATTTATTATACACTTTTAGATTATTATTAATATCTTTATTATCAAAGTGTGGTGGAGTTGAGCCTATTTAAGCTCAACAGATGCACCAGCCTCTTCAAGTTGCTTTTTAATATCTTCTGCTTCCTCTTTAGAAACACCCTCTTTAAGTGTAGTTGGAGTCTCTTCAACTGCAGCTTTAGCCTCTTTAAGACCAAGACCAGTAATTGCTCTAACAACCTTAATAACATTAATCTTCTTCGCACCAGCACCAGTTAAAACAACATCAAACTCAGTTTTCTCTTCTTCAGCAGCAGCACCGCCAGCAGCTCCAGCAGCCGCAACAACTGTCGCTTGAGCTGAAACACCAAATTTCTCTTCAAACTCTTTTACAAGTTCAGAAAGCTCTAATACACTCAAACCAGAAATATACTCTAATACATCTTCTTTAGTAATAGCCATTTTCCTATCCTTTTTTCTATTTTTTTTCTTATCTTAATTAGAGCCTAAGCTCTCAATCAAACTACGCCTCTTCTTCTTTTTTCTTTCTTAATGCGTCAAGTCCAATCGTAAAATTACGAATAGGAGCTTGCCAAACATTAAGAAGCATACCTAAAAGCTCATCACGGCTAGGCAATTTAGCCATTGCCATGATTGTAGCTAGATCAACAACTTTCCCCTCTAATGCACCGGTTTTAATGCTAAATGTATTTTTTAAATCTGTTGCAGCTTTATCTGCAACTTTACAAGTAGCAATTTGATCTTCACCCCATACAATCAAATTTGTATCTTTGAGC
This sequence comes from Campylobacteraceae bacterium, assembly GCA_027083895.1. Lineage (GTDB taxonomy): Bacteria > Campylobacterota > Campylobacteria > Campylobacterales > Sulfurovaceae > JAADEQ01. The sequence continues at coordinate 4,195 of JALWMN010000240.1, read as the reverse complement.
TGCAGATCATCTATACCGGCATTTTTCAAAGCCAAAGTTGCTAGAGTGTTCTTAACTACTTTTACATGGGTATTATTCTCTTTCGCAAAGCGTCTAACAGACTCAAGCTCTTGACACTTTGTACCCTTGTAGTCGCAAACTACAATAGCATTCGACTCTGAAAAGGCAGTTGTGAGCTCAGCCACTAGCTGCTCTTTCTTAGCTCTTGTCATGCTTTTTCTCCTTTCAGACCATTCGAAAAGGGACTTAGATAGAAATCTAAGTGGACTCTGTCCAGTTTAAGCCTAATGGCCCCTAATCTCTTCAGCCTAAGATTAAATTAAAATGATCTATTTCATCTCCATTAATTCTGCAGTATCTAACTTAACAGATGGACTCATTGTTAATGAGAGTGCACCATTGAGAATATATTTCCCTTTTGCACTTGCAGGTTTTAATTTATTAATCTTTCTTACAAAAGCTCTTAAGTTCTCTTCTAACTGCTCTTTTGAGAAACTGACTTTACCTATACCTGCGTGGATATTTCCTTTTTTATCAACTCTAAAGTTAACTTGACCACCTTTAGCGTTCTTCACTGCTTCAGCAACATTTGCTGTTACAGTACCTGTTTTTGGGTTAGGCATTAAACCTTTTGGTCCTAAAATTCTTGCTACTCTACCAAGAACACCCATCATATCTGGCGTGGCTATCACTACATCAAAATCGATTTGACCATCTTGGATTTTTGCAAGCAACTCATCATCACCAATAATATCTGCTCCAGCTTCTTTAGCTTCATCTATCTTAGCACCTTTTGCAAAGACAGCTACTTTAACCTCTTTTCCTGTACCGTGTGGAAGTACCACTGATGAGCGAATCATTTGATCTGCATGTCTTGGATCAACATTGAGATTTAGTGCTACCTCTACAGTCTCATCGAACTTAGCTGATTTTAGCTCTTTTACCTTTGCAACAGCTTCATCAATAGTATAGTTTTTATTTTTATCAATCTTCTCTAATAGTGCTTGTTTTCTTTTACTAATCTTTTTTGCCATAATTTACTCCGCTTAATTTTGCTCCCACTAAGTTTTACATCTATGTGGTAATAGATTAATCTACAACCTCAACACCCATACTTCTACAAGAGCCCTCTATAATTTTAGCAGCTTGCTCTCTATCATCAGTATTGAGATCATCAATCTTTAAGTCAACTATTTTTAAAATCTGTTCTTTCGTTAACTTACCTACTTTATTTTTAAGAGGATTATCACTCCCCTTCTTAATACCTGCCTCTTTCATAATAAGATCAGTCGCAGGTGGCTGCTTCGTCTCAAATGTAAAGCTTCTATCTGTATAGACAGTAATCTCAACAGGAATCTTAAAGCCCATTTTATCTTTAGTCTTCTCATTAAAAGCTTTACAAAACTCCATAATATTTACACCACGCTGCCCTAATGCAGGTCCAACTGGTGGAGATGGATTCGCCTGACCAGCTTGGATCATCAATTTAAACTTTTCAGCTACTTTTTTAGCCATTTTGAGTCCTTTACTTTAATTTAAATTATCTTCTCTACCTGTGAGTAGAGCATCTCAACAGGTGTATTTCTTCCAAAAATTGAGACATTGAGTTTTAACTTACCATGATCTACATCATACTCTTCAACTACAGCTGTAAAATTCGCAAATGGTCCTTCAGTAATTCGAACCATCTCACCTTTCTCAAAATCAATTTTTGGTCTTGGTGGAGCCTTCTTCTCCATCTTCTCAAGTATCACTTCTATATCTTTTTGCGTTAAAGGTGTTGGTCTCTTCTGCTCTCCAATAAATCGAGCCACTTTTGGGAGTGATTGGATCTTGTGCCATAGGGCATTATCTAAATCGATATTAGCAAAGACATATCCAGAATAGAGAGATCGTTCAGTTATCCTCTTCTCTCCATTTTTAACTTCAATCACCTCTTCTGTTGGAACAACAACCTCTGCAATTTTATCCTCTAAAGCATAATCTTTTGCCATCTGCTCAATTGCTCTTTTAACTGCTCTTTCACTACCTGCATAGGTCTGAATTGCATACCATTGATGAGCCATAATTAACCCTCTAATGCGTTGCTTACTATTGTAGACATTAAAAGGTCAACTAGTGCTAAATATGCAGCAATTACAGCAACAACAATTACAACAGCAATAAAAGCCTGCTTAACCTGTATTTTAGTTGGAAATATAACTTTATCCAATTCTACTTTAGAGCTTTTAATAAAACTAATTACCTTATTCATTGCATACCTTTTGTGGCAGGCCAAGAGGGACTTGAACCCCCGACACCTGGTTTTGGAGACCAGTGCTCTACCAACTGAGCTATTGGCCTATTTATAATGTGGGTCTAGCAGTAAAGTTTTATAGCTTGGCTATAAAACATTTCTCTACTGCCTATTGACCCCTTTTTATAGCTTCATCTCTTTATGGATTGTATGTTTCTTGCACCACTTACAATATTTTTTTAGTGCAAGCTTCTCAGCCGTATTTCTCTTATTCTTCGTTGTATGATAGTTGCGTCTTGTGCACTCTTCACAACCAAGGTGAATTATCTCTCTCATTCTATCTCCAATGTTATGATAGTGGAGATACCACTATCAAATTTTACTCAATAATCTTAGTTACAACACCTGCACCAACTGTTCTACCACCCTCACGGATAGCAAATCTTGTTCCCTCTTCAAGTGCGATTGGTGCAATTAACTCAACATTTAATTTTACGTTATCACCTGGCATAACCATCTCTGTACCTTCTGGTAGAGAAACTGTACCAGTTACGTCTGTTGTTCTTACATAGAATTGCGGTCTATAGTTATTAAAGAATGGAGTGTGTCTACCTCCTTCCTCTTTTGTTAGAACATAGACTTCTGCTTCGAACTTAGTGTGTGGAGTAATTGAACCTGGTTTACAAAGAACCATACCTCTTTGAACAGCCTCTTTAGCTGTACCACGAAGAAGTACACCAGCGTTATCACCAGCTTCACCACAATCCATCTCTTTTCTAAACATCTCAACGCCAGTTACAACAGTTTTTTGAGTATCTTTAAGACCTACAATTTCTACTTCGTCACCTACACAAACTTTACCTCTCTCGATCTTACCAGTTACAACTGTACCACGACCTTGAATAGAGAAGATATCTTCAATTGGCATAAGGAAATCTTTATCTGTATCTCTCTCTGGTGTTGGGATATAGTTATCTACCTCATCCATTAACTTAAGGATCTTCTCAGACCATGGTCCAATTTGGCCTTTTTTTGCCTCTTCAAGTGCTTGGTAAGCTGAACCAGCTACAATTGGAGTATCATCACCTGGGAAGTCATACTCAGAGAGAAGCTCTCTAACTTCCATCTCAACAAGCTCTAACATCTCCTCTTTATCTTCTTCATCAAGTTGATCTTCTTTGTTTAAGAATACAACGATGTAAGGTACACCAACTTGGCGTGATAATAGAATATGCTCTCTTGTTTGTGCCATAGGACCATCAGTCGCTGCAATAACAAGAATTGCACCATCCATTTGAGCAGCACCAGTAATCATGTTTTTAACATAGTCTGCGTGACCTGGACAGTCAACGTGAGCATAGTGTCTCTTATCTGTTTCATACTCAACGTGTGAAGTAGCAATTGTAATACCTCTTTCTCTCTCTTCTGGAGCATTATCAATTTGATCGTAATCCATAAATTGAGAGTTGTTTTTAGTTGCAAGTACAGCAGTAATTGCAGCAGTTAGTGTTGTTTTCCCGTGGTCAACGTGTCCAATTGTACCGATATTAACATGTGGTTTGG
>JALWMN010000240.1:0-386 GCA_027083895.1 Campylobacteraceae bacterium | reverse complement strand
TTGGTACGTTCAAATTTTTCTTTAGCCATCTCTTTTCTCCTAGCTTCTTTAAATTACGCGTGACATTATACCTTTTATTACTTAAAGAAATCTCTAGCAATTAAAGGTAACTCAATTTTCTTTCAACTAACATAGTCATGATGGACAAGACTTTAACCACTCTCAATTTAAGTTAAACTCCTGTCCATCAAGCTGGAGCCCAGAAGCGGATTTGAACCGCCGACCTCTTCCTTACCAAGGAAGTGCTCTGCCCCTGAGCTATCTGGGCAAACTAATAATATTGAACCTATTTATATACTTATAAATAGATCAAAAGAGCTACCATAAATATATAAATAGTTATAATAGATTGGGATGAGTAGTTGCGTACTAACAGTGTAGTAGGA
>JALWMN010000239.1 GCA_027083895.1 Campylobacteraceae bacterium | reverse complement strand
TCTCTGTTTTGAGTTTTAGGCTTTGGGCTTTTTTCTTTAAGTTTTGAGACTTGAGCTTTCTTTTTGCTTTTCGCTTTTTTCTGGCTTTTAACTTTATTTTGTAGTTTTTTTATCTGAAGAGAGTTTAGAGAAATTTTTTTTAAATAGGTTTGCGGGTAGAGATTAGTCTCTTTAAAAATAGCATATATAGCAGTAATAACAAATGTATGTAGTAGAATAGAGAGAAAAAATGCTCTAGCCATCTTCTTTTGTTACAATTGAGATATTATGAAAGTTATTGGACTTTAGAGTATCTAAAACTTTTATAAAGCTCATAAACGATGCATTTGCATTGCAGTTTATTAAAAATGTGCTATTTTTATCAAAGTTTTTTAATTGTGCCTCTAGGTTGTTTAATGAAGTCTCTTTATTTTCTAGATAAACTTTACCACTTTTTGTAATCGTAAGTGTAATATTTTTATACTGCAAAGACTCTTTTGCACCCTTTGCTTTTGGAAGATTAACTGGTATTAGCTTTTTTTCAACTAATGTAGCAGTGGTTAGTACAATTGCCAAGAGAACTAACATAATATCAACAAGAGGGATAACATTTAAAGAGTCAAACTTTTTAAGAGCCATACTCTGCCAGCTTTGTTTCTATTTTTCTAACTAAGATATTGTAAAGTACCGAAGCAATTATCGCAACAGTTAATCCAACTGCTGTTGTTTTAAGTGCAAGAGCAAGCGATTTAATTATTGCTGTGGCTACAAAATTGTTTAGAGCCATATCTATAAATGTCTGCATTATAGCCAAAACTGTTCCAAGAAGACCAATGTATGGAGCATTAGAAGCAATTGTTGCAATGGTTGTTAAGTGCTTGCTTAAATGATTTTCTAAGAGTTCGCGATTTTTAAACTCTTTAGGGTTGATATTTTTAAAATAGTAGAGTCGCTCAATAAAGAGAGCTACTGTAATAATACTTAAGATAAAGAGTAAGCCTATGATGCCATAATCTACAATCTCTTTAAGGTGGTACATAGCGATCCTTAGATCTATGTAAATTGCTTGTGATTTCCATTATAGGTATTTGAGCTTTGATGTTTCTTAGCTTAATTCTCTTTTGTAGAGATCTTTTGAAATTTTTTTTTACTACACTTTATGTTTTTTGGAAAAAAAATAAATATAGAGTATAATAGTTACAAAAAAAGGAAACTCTATGAAGTTACTCTTAATTGGTGCAGGGAATATGGGTAGTTCTATGCTTAAAGGTTTAAGCAGTTACACTATTAGTGTCGTTGAGAAAAATAGTGCAAGAAGAGAGGTGTTGCAAGAGCGTTATCCAAATGTAACATTTTTAAGTGAAGCTCCAAAAATCGATGGATATGTCGTTATTTTAGCTATAAAACCGCAAGCACTAGGCTCTTTAAAGCTAGAAGGGAAAGCAGATGCTGTTATCTCTATTTTAGCTGGTACTCCAATTGCGAAATTAAAAGAGAAGATAGAGGCAAACTTTTATATTCGTGCAATGCCAAATATTGCTGCACTCAAGCAAAAATCGGTAACTTCAGTTGTAGGTGATGTGGAGTTTAAAGAGCAGGCACTAGAGATTTTAAGCAGCATTGGTAAAGCAATATGGCTAAATAGTGAGAAAGAACTTGATATTGCGACAGGGCTTGGTGGTTCTGCTCCTGCATGGCTTGCAATTGTTGCTGAGGCTTTGGCTGATGGAGCAGTGAATTTAGGTTTACCTAGAGATAAAGCACAAGAGTATTTAGGGGCACTCTTTGAAGGGGTTGGTTCGGTTTTAGAAGATACTCATCCGGCTACTTTTAAAGATATGGTTACCTCTCCTGGCGGAACAACTGCTGCAGGTTTATATGAGCTAGAGGAGGGGAAGGTTAGAAGCAGTTTTATAAAAGCAATGGAGAGCTGCTACTGTAGGGCAAAAAAAAAAAAAAAAAAGGAGGAG
>JALWMN010000238.1 GCA_027083895.1 Campylobacteraceae bacterium | reverse complement strand
GGTGTTTTTAAAAAACTACTCAAGCAGCTACAACAAAACTAAACAACAAACTACACTTTCTTTCGACCTCCCTCCAGGAAGCTATGCAACAGTAGTGATCGAAGAGTTACTCAATAGAGAGCTTTTTTAAAGAAGGTAAAATTGAGAAACAGTAGTTCCCCGTAGGCATAAAGTTTACCTGTAGGTTAATAGGGATTTAGTCTCTGATACTAAATTTGGGTCACATCTATTAATTTTAGTGCAATGGGCTCCTTAATCGACTAAGGCGATCTCTAATACATCCTCTATTCTATCGACCGCTGTAATTTTTACTCCATCAAGTACCTCTTTTGGGATATCTTCTAAGTCTCTCTCGTAATTTTTACGAGGAATGAGTGCATGTTTTACCCCAGATTTATATGCAGCAATGAGTTTCTCTTTTAGTCCACCAATTGGGAGTACTTTTCCTGTTAAGGTGAGCTCTCCTGTCATTGCAACACTATTATCGACTCTTCTTTCTGTTAATATTGAAGCAATAGCTGTAGCTATAGTAATACCAGCACTTGGACCATCTTTGGGAGTTGCACCCTCTGGAACATGAATATGGAGATCGTAGCGTTTATAGATTTCACTACTCTCAGGCGTAATCTCTTTTTCTCTCTCTTGTGGAGTTTGTGGAATAAGTTTTGGATTAATTAGAAGCTTATTATTATCTATTAAGATTTTAATAACACTTTGGGCAATTCTAGCTGACTCTTTCATAACATCCCCTAAACTTCCAGTAAGCTGGATTGAGCCTTTTCCTTTGATTTTTACAGCCTCGACTGTTAATACATCACCCCCAACAGATGTCCATGCCAAACCATTAACAATACCTATCTCTGGAGTTTTAGCTATCGATTCATACTCAAAAATCTTTTTTCCAGCATAGTTATCTAAATTTTTTAGTGTTACCTTTATAGATTTATTATCTTTGCTCTCTAAAATCTCTTTTGCAGCTTTTCTCGCAATCATTGCAATTTTTTTTCGAAGTCCTCGGACTCCAGCTTCTCGAGTATATTCATCAATTAATGCTCTTAATGCTTTTTTAGTAATTTGTACCTCATCACGACGAAGAGCGTGTTTTTTTAGCTCTTGTGGTATTAGGTATCTTTTTGCAATTTCAAACTTTTCATTTGGAGTATAACTGCTAACAAAGATTATTTCCATTCTATCTCTAAGTGGAGCTGGAATTAGACTAATTTCATTTGCAGTTGCAATAAATATAATTTTACTTAAATCGATAGCAAAGTTAAGATAGTAATCTCGATAGTGCGAATTTTGCTCAGGATCTAAAATTTCTAATAGAGCTGAAGTTGGGTCACCTCTGTGGGATCTACCAACTTTATCAATCTCATCTAATACCATTACGGGATCCATCGATTTAGCCTCTATTAATCCTTGAACGATGCGTCCAGGCATTGCACCAACATAGGTTCTTCTATGACCTCGAAGCTCATTGACATCTTCTAAACCACCTAAGGCTAAACGTACCAAAGATCTATCAAGGGCATTTGCTATAGAGTTTGCTAAAGAGGTTTTACCAACACCTGGAGGTCCCGCAAAGCAGAGGATAACACCATTATTTGCCTCTTTTATTTTGCCTCGAAGCTCTGCTAACTCTTTTACTGAGAAAAATTCAACAATTCTCTCTTTAGGTTTTTTTAGTGAGTAGTGATCTTTATCGAGTTCACTTTTTACACTTTTAATATTTAAGCCCTTTTTAGAAAACTTACCAAATGGGACATCAAAAACAATCTCTAAATAGTTTTGTAAAACTGTTGCATCAGCACTCTCAGGGTGTAGTTTTGAGTATCTATCTATCTGTTTTTTAATCTCTTTATAGGCCTCTTCACTAATTGAGTTTTTTATCGCCTCTAAAGACTCTTTATAGTTGTTTATCTCCTCATCTCTTTGGTTATCTGCACCAAGCTCTTTT
>JALWMN010000237.1 GCA_027083895.1 Campylobacteraceae bacterium | reverse complement strand
CTCTAAAGTACTCTAGTAGTCCCCCTTGATGGGGTTTTCAGAAAAAATTGACTAGATATACCAAGATATGTAATTTTTTACTTTTAATTCACAAAAAGTGTGTAAAATTACACTAAGATAATTTGGAAGGAAAGACTATGATTCGTATATTACTCTTAAGCACTGCTTTCATATTCATGACTCACTTATTAGCAGAAGGTATCCATATTCCAGTAAGTTTCAATGGTACATTTACACAACAAGTCAAAAATAGTAAAGGAAAAATCATTCGATATAGAGGAAAGGTCTATTTTAATGCACCATCAGAATCAAAGTGGATCTATCAGAGTCCTACAAAAAAAGAGGTTTGTAGTAGTGGCAATCAACTCGTTGTCATAGATCATGACCTTGAACAAGTAAGTTACTATACTATAAATAAAGGTTTTGATCTCTCAAGAGTTCTTAAACGAGCAAAACTCTATAAAGGAAGAACTTATACCACAAAATATGGTGATATACTCTATACAATTATATTAAATAGTAACGGAGAGATTGAGCAGATTGCCTACAAAGATAATTTAGACAATATCGTTAATATTATGTTTAATACAATTCACTATCGAGATAAACCGTTAAGTGGTTCTAAATTTATATGTGCACGACCAAAGGGATACGATACAATCTATTAACTAAATCTATCTCTTTATAAAAGAGCAGCAAATTTCTCGAATGCTCAAACTTTTAACTAAAATTTATGCTACAATACACTTTTAAATTACTACTAAAATTAGAGTACGCAATAGTATAGATATTCTAAGTGGCTCATTATAAGGAATATTCATGGATGAGATAGAGATTTGGCACAATAGTCGTTGCTCAAAATCAAGAGCAGCACTCAACTACTTAAAAGAGAAAAATTGTAACTTCAAGATTAAAGAGTATCTAAAAGAGAATCCTAATAAAGAAGAGTTAGTTAGAATACTCAATTTGCTTCAAAAGAGACCTAGTGAAATAATTCGAAAAAAAGAGTCCCTCTTTAAAGAGTTAAACTTAAAAGATGCTAGTGAAGATGAGCTTTTAGAAGCTATGGTAGATTACCCAAAACTTATTGAGCGACCAATAGTTATCTATAAAGATAAAGCAGTTATTGCAAGACCACTTGAGTTAATCAACGAGATACTACCATGTTAAGTAAAGCAAACTATTTAGGTCCATTTTCTGGATTTGCTGAATCTTTAGAGGGTGAGATATATAAGTATGGATCTTTAATCAATTTCACAAAAAAAGAGAATCCTTTTGATGTAGATACGCTTTTAGAGTGGTTCTTTATTATAGAGTCAGGAAAAGTAAAAGTTTATGATATTAACTTTAAAACTAATCGAGAGCAGACACTCTATCTGCTTAGCCGTGGTGATATGTATGATGTTGTGCCACTACTTGATAATAGAGAGCATAATCTTGCAACCGAAGTTTTAGAGCCTGGTCGAGCAATTCGCTTTCCACTCAAGAAGGTTCGAGAGTGGATGCAAGAGTTTCCAAAATTTGAGCAACTCATCTATCGCTATGTAGCACAACAGATGCGTCAGGTAGAGGAGTTAGCACTCGATCTTTCGCTCCTTGAGACAAAAGAGAGACTCTTAAAACTCTTACTTAAAAACTATAAAAGTATTGAGCAGCGTGGAGTTGACCTTTTAAGCAAACTCTCACACTCAGAAATTGCAAGTTTAATTGGCACAGTACGCCATATCATAGATAGACACCTTAAAACACTCAAAAAAGAGGGACTATTAGAGTCAGAGGTTAAAGAGAAAAAGCTTGAAATTAGTAATTTAGGAAAAGTTTTAGAACTTTTAGAGAGTGCACAGTAGGGATTAGTAATATTTTTTTAAGTCAAGGGAGAGTATAATAACCATACTTAAAATTGACTTCAGGGCAGTTATAACCATTATATAAATCCCCCAAACTACAAGAGGATGCATGAGCGATATAAAACAACAACGAAACAATGGTAATGGAAGAAAACAACACCAAAGAACACATACTCCGGTGGAGGGTTATACTTTAGAGGATCTTCAGAGTGAACCTCTTACTAAATTGGTCGAGATAGCACAAGAGTTAAATGTTGAGAATCCAAATGGGTATCAGAGAAAAGATCTCATTTTTGAAATATTAAAATCTCAAGTGAGTCAGGGTGGGTATATACTCTATACAGGTATTTTAGAGATTATGCCAGATGGCTATGGTTTTTTACGATCTATTGATGGAAACTTTGCAAATTCAAGTAACGATACCTATGTAAGTTCAACACAAATTAAAAAATTTGCCCTTAGAAATGGCGATATAATCACAGGTCAGGTGCGGCAACCAAAAGATCAAGAGAAATACTATGCCCTCTTAAAGATTGAGGCAATTAACTATATGCCTGTTGAACAGGCTAAAATGCGTCCTCTTTTTGATAACCTCACACCTCTTTATCCTAATGAGCAGCTAAAGTTAGAGTATGATCCCGTTAGGCTAACCGGACGAGTCATCGATCTCTTTGCTCCTATTGGAAAGGGACAGAGATCACTTATTGTTGCTCCTCCAAGAACTGGTAAAACTGAACTACTTAAAGAGATTGCTCATGGTATTACACAAAATAGTCCAGATGTAACCTTGATGGTTCTACTTGTTGACGAGCGTCCAGAAGAGGTTACCGATATGCAACGATCTGTTAAAGGTGAAGTTTATAGCTCAACTTTTGACCTACCAGCACATAACCATGTTAGAACTGCAGAGATGGTAATAGAGAGGGCAAAGAGAAGAGTCGAGATGGGAGAAGATGTGGTAATTCTCTTAGACTCAATTACCCGTTTAGCAAGAGCCTACAATACAGTAACTCCTAGTTCAGGAAAAGTTCTCTCAGGTGGTGTTGATGCAAATGCTCTCCATAAACCAAAAAGATTCTTTGGAGCAGCACGGAATATTGAGGATGGTGGAAGTTTAACAATTATTGCTACTGCACTTATTGAAACTGGTTCTAAAATGGATGAAGTAATTTTTGAAGAGTTTAAAGGTACTGGTAACTCTGAAGTTGTTCTTAGTAGATCGATCTCTGAAAGAAGAATCTATCCTGCAATCAATATTTCAAAATCTGGTACCAGAAAAGAGGAGTTGCTATTAAATAGTGAAGTGATGCAAAAAGTTTGGGCAATCCGTAATGCAATGCAGAGCATGGAGGAGGTTGAGGGTCTTAGATTCCTCTATAAAAAGATGTTAGATACAAAAAGTAATAGCGAATTCCTCTCGATTATGAATGAGGGTGCGTAAGCGTAGCAATTGACTCTAATCACATTTTCATGAAGGTTGGTATTTTTGATTCTGGTGCAGGTGGTTTAACTGTCGCAAAATCACTTATTGAACACCCTATTTTTAATGAAATTATCTACTATGGAGATACTGCTCGGGTACCTTATGGTCCTAAAGATTCAAATACTATTATTCGATATGCACTAGAAGCCATTGAGTTTTTTAATAACTTCAATATTGATGCATTAATAACTGCTTGTAATACCGTAAGTGCTTATGCTCTTCCAAGTATGCGTTCGAAAGCAAACTATCCAATATTTGGTGTAATTGAGCCAGGTATATTGGCACTTCATAATAGAATTAAAGATAAAAATGCAAATATTCTCATAATTGGAACAAGAGCTACAATAAACTCACGAAGATATGAAGATGAATTAATTAAATTAGGCTACAAGAATATCACATCCTTGCAAACTGGAATGCTTGTCCCTATAGTTGAAGAGGGTATTACAGAAGGTAAAGTTCTTGATGCAATGCTTGAATACTACTTCCACAATTTAAATATACCTGATGCAATTATTTTAGGGTGTACTCACTTTCCTTTAATAGCAAATGCAATTGGAGACTATTTTCACAATAAACCACTATTAATCCACTCAGGTGATGCTATGGTAGAGTATCTTCTTAATCAAGGGTACAAAGCTTTAGAGAAAGAACCGCAAATTACAATTTACGCTTCTGATAATGTATATCAGTTGCGTCAAATTGCTGCTCAGTGGCTCTAAGTCGATACAATCTTACTTTTTTACCACTACTTAAGAATAGTTCAAATTTTTATATGTTATAATATGAAATAGTTTATATTTTTTAATCCCAATCTTTGGATTAGAATTTATAAGCTTTTATTGAGCTTATATGTGGCAAAGAAAAGATTTTAGATAAAAGCTTTACCAAAGTTAGCCAATGAATTGCAAAATTATAAAGGGGGCATTATGAGTTTACGACTACTTTTAGCAGCACTTCTATCCATGCAGGTTATGGCAGAGAATAATAGTACTATTGATAAAACAGAACTCTTAGGTGATGATGGCAAACCTCTTAAAGTAAAAGAGAGAGATGGATATATGCCAAATATTATCACTCCTGAGTATGCTAAAAGTGGTATCTATGGAGGTTTAGGTTTAGGAGCAAATAGTTTTAATGCTAAAAGTGCTACTATTTCTAACAATATAAATATGCTCACTCTATCACTCTTAGCTGGCTACAATATAAATGAGTATTTAGCTACAGAAAGTCGTGCATCTATCTCAATTGCTCATGACAACTCTATTAACTATGATAATATTGCAATCTACCTTAAACCACAATATAGCATAGATAACTCTTTTACACTCTACTCCCTTCTAGGATTTGGCAAAATGAGTGGCAAAAGTGCTTTAACTGATGCTACTAAAGCCTCTAAAACATCTTTACAACTTGGTTTTGGAGCAAACTATACACTCCCAAATAACTTTAAAATATTTGCTGATTACACTTTTTTAGGAAAAGATGGAAAAGCCAAATATAAAAACAATCCTGCAAGCATTAAAAGTGGTTCTTTTACAAGTGGAATAACTTACGACTTTTAGTAAAATTTTTTAAATCTAAATTTTGTAGTAAAAGGTGCATTAGATCTTCTTAGTGCTCGGTAGCAGAGGTATCAAAGGAAAACGTCGGCACACCCAGAGGACAAAACACGATAAGCAAAGGTAAACTGCTTTGCCTTTATGGGGTCGAAAACTAAGCGTTATACCAAAACAAACTGCGAAAGCAAAAGGCTTTCCTTCAATGCCCATGCTGCCAATGACTAATACAGATAGAGTATAATCCCAAAATTTGCATTAGAGATTAACAACCTTTCGCAAATCATTTAGCTATGGGCATTTACAAAAATCCATCAATTAACCTTCTGGTTAACCTCGCAACCGTTGGGAACCCACACTTGCACAGTTTTTTGCAAACACCCATAACCAAAGCATTTGCCAAATCTTTGCTAATTCTAATACAAAATTTGGGATAATGCACATTTAAGGTTTAAGAGTAGCTTCTTAAAAAAGAAACAACTCTCTTTCTATGATAAGTATCAACTTTTTATTCTATACTTCTAATGTTCAGTAATAGAAAGGCACTTAATATATTCCAACTACTTCCCTTATTTGCTCCATCTTTTTTGAAGCAATTGCTCTAGCTTTTTTTGCACCCTCTTCTAGGATTGCTTCTACTTCATCTAAATGGTTTAGATAGTACTCCCTCTTTTCTCGAGCCTCACTAAAGTAGTCCCAAATAAGCTCTTTAAGGTACTTTTTAAAGTCTCCATGCCCCTTAGTACCACTCTTATACTCAGCTTGAAGCTCTAATTGTTGCTCTCTATCTAAAAAGAGTTTTGCAATTGCATAAACATTATTTCCTTCCCACTCTAGTGGTTTTCCTAGTGGAGTAGAGTCTGTAATTATCTTATTACATCTCTTTTGAAGCTCCTTCTCTTCCATAAATATATCAATCGTATTTTTATAACTTTTACTCATCTTCGCACCATCAATTCCAGGTACAGTAGCAACACTCTCTTCAACTAAAGCTTCTGGAAGAGTAAAGATCTCTCCATGCTCATTATTAAATTTATTTGCTATATCTCTGGTCATCTCTAAATGCTGGATTTGGTCTTTCCCAACTGGTACCTTTTGGGCATCATACAAGAGAATATCTGCTGCCATAAGCACTGGATAACTAAAGAGTGCATGGTTTGGGGCAATACCCTTAGCTATCTTATCTTTGTAACTATGTGCTCTCTCAAGTAACCCAACTGGCGTGTAGCGAGAGAGAATCCAATAGAGTTCTAAAACCTCTTTTACTCTACTTTGTACCCAAAATACTGTTTTGTTAGGATCTATCCCTAAACTTAAAAAATCAACAGCAGCCTCTAAAGTATTTGCTCTAAGCTCCTTGAGATCGGCTCCTCCACTTAATGCATGGTAATTTGCAATAAAAACAAAAAGCTCATGTTCTTCTTGCATATTAAGCATCGGTTTAATTGCCGCAAAATAGTTTCCTAAGTGTAGTTTTCCTGACGATTGAATTCCTGTTAATACTCTCATTTAATTACTCTCCTCATCTTCATTTCTTTCTCCTCTTTTTTGTGCAAAGATCTCAATTGGTACCCCTTCAAAATCAAATTGCTCTCGTAAAAAGTTCGTTAAATAGCGTTTATAGCTAAAATGTAGTAGATTTGGCTTATTTACTACCAAAGCTATTCTTGGATGTTTTGTTGCAAATTGTGTTGCAAATTTTATCTTTACAACCTGCCCATTGTGGCTAGGTACGTGGTGTCTAGCAATCGCCATCTTTATTGCATCATTAAGCTTTGATGTTGGAATTCTTTGGCTATAGCGTTTATATATCTCCACAATTAGATCTAAAATTTTATGGACCCGCAAACCACTCTTTGCTGAGACGGTAATAATTGGGGCATAATGCAGAAATTTTAATGAGTCCCTTACATCCTCTATCGCCTCTTTATACTCCTTTTCGCCCCGAATATCCCACTTATTAAGAACAATCAATGCTCCTAATTTATACTTATCTATAAGTCCAGCAATACGCTCATCAAGCTCTGTTACACCAACTGTTGCATCAATCATTAAGAGTGCTATATCTGCCTCTTTAAGCATATTTTCTGTTCTATTGAGAGCATACTTCTCAATACCTAAAATTTTACTACGTCTACGAATTCCTGCTGTATCAACAAAGGTAATTTTATAATCATTAAACTCAATTGTCTCATCTATAGGGTCGATTGTTGTCCCAGCTACATCGCTTACTACCACCCTATCCTCTTTTAATAAAGCATTAAGTAAAGAGCTCTTTCCAGTATTAACTCGCCCAATAATTGCAACCTTAAAGGTTTTCTCCTCCTTTTGCTCCTCTTGCTCCTTTAAAAAGAGTTCAAGTGGTATATCACTATCCTCTATAAGAGTCTGCATACTATCTGAGTTTGGTGGAATGTACTCTTCAAGCCACTTATAAAGTGGAGAAAGGCCACGATTGTGACTTACTGAGATAGCAAAAATATACTCTGCTCCAAACTCACTAAACTCCCAAAACTTCTCTTGAAATTCTCTATCGTTATCAATCTTATTAACTATCAATGCAATTGGTTTATTTAAACCTTGCAACTTCCAAAAATACTCTTTATCTTTATCATCTGGAATAGTTTTGCCATCAACAATATAGAGGATAATATCTGCCTCTTTTGCAGCTTGCATCGATTTATCACCAACTCTATTAAAGAGTTCGCTACTATAATCAATGCCTCCAGTATCTAAAAGCTCAAACTCTCGCCCCTCTAAAAGTGTAACAATACCCTTTTTCACATCGCGAGTTGTTCCGCTTATATCAGAGGTGATTGCATCTCTACGTTTCATAAATCTATTAAAAAGAGAGCTCTTGCCAACATTTGGCTTCCCTACTATTGCAACTTTCTTCATATAGTACCAACTATTTTTTACGAAATTATAGCAAAAATATTACAAAGCTAGCTATAAACACGATTCCTCTACGAAAAAGTGCTATAATCATAATAAAAAAGGGGTCTTTATGCGTTATTTAGCAATTCTATTTCTGTTATTTTTTACTTTAGATGCAAAAACTCTCCATTATATTGTAAAAGCTCCAATTTTTGGAAGAATTGGTCAAGTTACTATTAACTATACTACAACTACAACTAATTATAGAATTGTAGCTGATATGCAAACATCTGGTTTTGCCAAAACTCTCTCTGGAAACCGCAAAGAGCATTACGAAGCAAATGGTAATATCAGCAACGATAGATATTTTGCCAAACACTTTTTTCAAGATGTTCGCTACAAAAAGAAGCATATAAAACTTGAATATCTCTTTGACTATAAAAATAGAAAAATTCGCAAAATTAAAAAGAAATGGAAAGAGAATCAGCTTCTTCACCAAACAGACCGTTACTTAAAATTTTTTGCACATAATGACCTCTTTAGTGCATATCATAATATTGTTCAAAAACTTCAACATATACCAGATGGAAGTCGGTTTACAATTATGGCTGCCGGTTTAGAGCGTTTTCAAGGACGATTAGAAGTTATTGTTCCACCAACTAAGCAGCAGCAAAGAGAGGCTAACTCCTTAAGAGTTAAAAATGTTCGTATATTCCATATTATAACCCACAAAAAAATCTTAGGCAGTACAAATGGTGAAATAATCTTTGCAGTAGCTCCAAATGGTATTACTAAAGCAATAAGGGTACTGAATACATCATATGTCTCACATGTCGATGCATATTTAGTAAGATAGAGCTTTGCTCTATGCACTTAGTCATAGATGCTAAAATTTCTTCACACATATTTTAGAGTATCTTAAGTAATACCAATAATAAGAGGTGACCTTAATAACAAATTGGCTATAATCTCTTTGACTATTTAGCTCTTCTAAATAGAAAGGAGACTATTTTGATACT
>JALWMN010000236.1 GCA_027083895.1 Campylobacteraceae bacterium | reverse complement strand
ACCCCTTGGGATACTCTTTAACTCTCTCTGCTGGAGCACCGATATTAAAAACCATTAGCGGCAACTCCATCTGCATTACCTCTTCGGAGGTGTACGAGAAGGTCTCTGGCCATATAGATGGAATCAAGAAGAGATCAATTTTATAGTTTTGAATAAGCTTGGGAAGTTTTGTACGATCATACCTTCCAGTTACCTTAAAGTGACGACTCGATATCATCTCGGTTATCTCACCAATAACAACAATATCTATATTTAACCTTTGCTGCTCTATAAGTGCTACAAACTCTTTTACAATTGCTGCACCCTTTGAGTAATTTATTCCCCCTAAAATACCAATTACAAATGGCTCCTGAGCACTTTTTTGCGGCATTTGAAGCGGTTTGAGATCTTCTAACCTATGCGGAAGCAGTTTCAATTGGCTCTCTTTAATTTCTGGATATACCTTTTGCAAAAGAGCTTTTGAAGCGTTTGAAAAGAGTAGTATAGTAGTACTTTTATGTAACAGTTTTGCCCATAATTCACGCCATGAAAGGATATCTATCTCATCGCTAAAGAAGTTTTTCCACTCCTGCTTGCTCTTTTGCATACACTCATTGCATCGTTTCACACTTGGCACACCACAATAGTTGCCACTATCATCTAAAAGGTTGTAACTTGGACAGATTGCAAAGTAGTCATGAATTGGGATAGTTAAACTTATAAACTCTCTATTTGTTAAACGTTCAAGCATCTCGAGCGTCTCTTTTTGCTGTGGATAACTCACAAGCGAATTTAAAAACACCTCCTCAATCTGGCAATAATTGAGTAGCTCCTCTATCGCCTCTACACTCTTAAGAATAAAGTCAAACTGATACTCTTTGTAGTGGTAGTTGCACTTATACTCATTTGTGTAGTAGTCATAACTTATCTTAAGGGTATTTCTTCCTGCCTCTATCTGCTTTTGAAGTAGCTGCTTGGCATAATAGTTTGCACCTCCACCAATAGCATGGTCAAAAATTACCCACAGTGGATTGGCACTACTCGAGATAGTTATTATAAGGAGTTTACGCAGTATCTTATGGGGATTTTTCTGAATATATGCATCAACTTGCTTATCGTAATTAGGATGTTTTTGAAGCAATTTTGCATAGTTTTCACCCAAAAGCTGCTGTTTTAAATTGGCCGAAAAAGAGCCTCCATGCTTATGGTAGACATAGAGATTTGGCACTAGTAAATTGCTATAACCACTCTTGATTGCCCTTTGACACCAATCATTCTCTTCACCATACCCCTTACCAAAGCTTGTTTCATCAAAGAAGCCAATCTCTTGCGTGAGTCTATAGTTTACCCCCATACAAAAACCTACACCTGTTGGTATTGTAGCGTATTGATTTTTTGCATTTACATCCATAAAATGCTTATCAATTTCTTCTAACGGCAAGCCCTCGAAGATTGCATTATCCTCTAGAAATTTTGGAAAACTAGCAATGGTTCCAGAGTTAGTAAATGGTGTCGTCGAAGCAATACGCTCCATCTTTTTAATTGGATAGAGTAGCCGCTCTAGCCAAAGTGGTGGCACTTCGGTATCTGTATTGAGAATTACAAAGTCATTCTCTACTTTTTGGAGTGCTCGATTGACACTTTTAACAAATCCTAGATTCTCCTCATTCTCTATAAGTATCGTCTCTTTATGCTCTTTAAGCAACTCTTTAAGTAGTGGCTTTACCTTTTCATCTAGACTGCAATCTTCGACAACTATTAATCGATAGGCAGCTGTTGTATTCCTCTTTATACTCCCAAAGAGCGGCTTTAGATACTCAAAACCATTATAGACAGGAATAATAATATCTACCACTTCTCCAGCAAGTGAATACTCTTTAGCATTAAAGCGAGTAAAATACTCCTTTGGCTCTATTGTGACATAATCTTTAGAGTTTGCTAAATTTTTTTTTATCTTCTCTTTTGCTTTAGTATAGAGGTACTTGA
>JALWMN010000235.1:6385-8864 GCA_027083895.1 Campylobacteraceae bacterium | reverse complement strand
ATCCTCTATGAGTCTAAAGAGTCTCGGTTTTGGGTTACCAGGTTGTGGTTTTGGTGTGACTGTGCCTATTTCAGTAAATCCAAAGCCAAGGGCTGGCATAGCCTTTATGTAATCACCATCTTTATCGAACCCAGCAGCAAGACCTATAGGATTGTGAAAAGTTGTACCAAAAAGCTCTTGTTTGAGAGTATCGTTATCGACAAAGTTCCTTTTGGTCATATAGTTAAAAAGGGGAGGGCAGGCAGCAATTGCTTTAAGCCCAACTCCTGCAATGAGGTGTGCCGTCTCTGGCTCTAGCTTAAAAAAGAGTTTCTTAGCACTCTCGTAACTCCATAGTGACATCTCTATTCCTTCTTATAATTTTTCCCATTTTGTACCATCAGCCATATCCATTATAGCAATTCCCATATTTTGGAGCTCTTCGCGAATAGCATCGGCACTTTTAAAATCTTTTTTCTTTTTAGCTTCGGCTCGTTTTGCAATAAGCATCTCTATTTTTACTTTCTCCTCTTTACTTACCCCTTGTTGAAACCACTTGATAGCATCTTTACACCCAATGCCTAAGAGTTGGCAGAGATAATCGATATTTCCTAAAATCTCTTGCTTTAGAGCTTTGTTTTTGGGCTCTTTATCTAACTGCTCGTTTGCACTACTTATCATATCATCTACAATTGCCATCGCTTTTGAGCTATTTAAATCATCACTCATTGCCTGCAAGAGAGCCTCTTTAAACGCTTTATTGACTTTGCTAACTTTGCCACCATAAAGTCTTTTTTTAAGACGGTAGAGTCTATCGAGTCGCTTTTTACTATTTTGTAGATCGACCTCGTTAAAGTTAAAGTCGTTACGGTAGTGAACTGATATTAAATAATATCTAAGCAGTTCGCCATCGTAAACCTTAAGTGCATCTTTTAAGAAGAAGCTATTGCCAAGGCTTTTACTCATCTTCTCGCCATCTATCTGTACAAAGCCATTGTGCATCCAATATTTTGCTATCTCTTTCTTTAAGGCACAGCGAGTTTGAGCTGCTTCGTTCTCGTGGTGTGGAAAGAGCAAATCAGCACCACCACAGTGGATATCTATGCAGTACTCATCGTTCCCTTCAAAGAATTTACTAATCATAGCTGAGCACTCAATATGCCATCCTGGGCGACCCTGTCCAATCTTTGCATTAAAGCAGACATCTTTCTCTTTACATGCTTTCCAGAGGGCAAAATCTTTAGGGTTTCGCTTTTGGCTATTGGCTTCGATTCGGCTAATGTTTTGAGCATCATCAGTAACCATATGCGAAATAGAGCCATAACGACTATCCTTGCTTGTATCGAAGTAGATATCTCCATTCTCTATCGTGTAGGCACAATCATTCTCTAAGAGTTTTACAATCATCTTCTCAATCGCTTCAATAGACTCTGTTGCTTTTGGTTCAATATCTGCTCGAAGAACACCCAAAGCTTCCATATCCTCTAAATATCTATCTATGTAGTACTCAGTTAACTCCTGAAGAGTTTTACTACTTGTTGCAAGTTTATTGATAATCTTATCATCAATATCGGTAAAGTTTTTTGCCAGAGTAACATTATACCCTAGAGCTTGGAGAGTTCGTTTTAAAAGATCAAAGCTTAAAGCACTTCGTGCATGCCCTAAGTGGGCATCATCATAAACAGTTGGGCCACATACGTAGATAGTTGCTTTTCCCTCTTCTAAAGGAATAAATTCTCTCTTCTCTTTTTGTACTGAGTCGTAAAGATAGAAGCTCATTTTTATCCTATAAAATTTTGATTTAATTATATCGAACTATAGCTAAAAGCCTTTAAGTGCTACTTGGTGAAGTTGCTCAATTGTAGCATCGTCTAAAAGAATTGTAGAGCCGCTTTCAAAAAGATTCATTAAATCTTTTTTTAAAATTGCTGGAGATTTGGCACACTCAGGGTGGGCTGGCAGAAAGCCCTGTATTGGTGCTAAAGACTCAACAATTTGATTGTTACAGATTACACAGTGGGATGGGGGCTGGAGTCGTCCTTCATATTTTAAAATATTAATTGCAACTTCTACTATTAATCGTTTAGGATTTTGTTTCTCCCACCGTTTAGCAGCCTCTAAAAGTGTATCAAAATAGAAGCTCTCTATAGTTTCAATATCGCGAAAGTGTCGCTCAAATAGTGCTATAAATTGGTGCCAAAGCATTAGCTTTTCTCTATCATAAAGCCAAGGAAAACCAATATGTGAAAGGCTACGCATTCTTGGCAAAAAATTTGCCTTATCTTGCTCCTCTTCAAAATCGATTAAGTACCCCATTTGTAAGATAGAGTGGCGTGCACCATAGAACCTGTAGTACCTCTTTACACTTTTTGAGCTTAAGATAGTAACGATCATATCTTCGTCTCTGGCTTTTTGTAGCTTTAAAATAAACCCTTTCATCTTAAGAACTCCTTTTATAAAAGAGTAGGCTCTTTAAAGCTTTGATTTTTGCAAGAGAATT
>JALWMN010000235.1:0-6369 GCA_027083895.1 Campylobacteraceae bacterium | reverse complement strand
GTTTTTATCTGATCTATTTTTTTGTAATATGAAAGTTTCAGTTGTAATCTCCTAGAAGTTGTGATACAATTTTATATTCTATAACATCAGGGCTTAAAATGAGAGATTTAATGCTTCAAGCAGCTATCGAGGCAAATAGAGAGATATATAACACAATAAAAAAGGGTTTTAGGCAGGAGTGGCACAAAGAGCATAATCAAGGAGCAGGTGGTGATATCTCAAGTGGTTTTGATCTTTTTTGTGAAGCAACATTTATTAAATATCTCCAGAAATTTGGAGAGATAGACTCTGAAGAATCAGGTATCATAGGAGAGGGGGATAGAAAAATAATTATTGACCCACTTGATGGTAGCTCTAATGCAGATGCAAACTTTCCTTACTATGGTAGTTCAGTCGCATTTTTAGATATTGATGGTCTTTTGGAGCTTGCCGTTGTCTGTAACTTTGCTAATGGTGATCTTTTTTATAAATTTGTAGATTCACAACTGATGGTTGGCAAGGTTGATAAAGGTAATTTTCAAATAGAGCAGAGCGATTATTCAAGTAAAATTGGTATTTTTGAGAGAGCCTACGCCTATGCACCAATTGTCACAAAACTAAATAGTGCAAATATTAAGTTTCGATCTCCTGGAGCTGTAGCACTATCGCTTGCCTATGCCCATAGAGTCAATTTTGTAATCTTTAAAGGGAATTTACGAATTTACGATTTTGCTGCGGCTTTATCATTTTGCGAAGATTTAAAAGTTTCCATTAGCGAAGATTATGTTATAGTTACACATAGTAAAGAGTTATTAGAAAAACTTGAGAAGTTTTTAAAAGAGGAAGATTAATGAATTTAGGTGAACTATTTGGATTTAAAAAACAGGCAAGTAAAAGTGAAGCTCCAAGTCATTGGGTAAAGTGTCCTAAGTGTCAGTCTCTAATGTATTATAAAGAGGTTGAAGCACTTAGTAATGTCTGTCCTAAGTGTACACATCACTTTCGAATCGATGCAAAAAAGAGAATCGAACTCTTAGCAGATGAGGGGAGTTTTGAGGAGCACGATAGCAATTTAGCTCCAAATGATCCATTGAAATTTGTGGATAAAAAGAGCTATAAGAAGAGATTAGATGAAGCCAAATCGAAAACAGGTAGAACATCATCTGTAATTAGTGGAAGTTGTACTATTGATGGGCTTCCTGCAGAGTTGGTTGTTTTTGATTTTGCCTTTATGGGAGGAAGTCTTGGTTCTGTAGAGGGGGAAAAGATTGTTCGTGCAGTCAATAGAGCTATTGAGAATCGATCAGGCTTAATTATTGTTAGTGCAAGTGGTGGGGCAAGAATGCAAGAGAGTACATTCTCGCTTATGCAAATGAGCAAAACCTCTGCAGCACTCCATAAGCTGCATGAAGAGAAGTTACCATATATCTCGGTTTTAACAGATCCAACAATGGGTGGTGTTAGTGCTTCGTTTGCGATGCTTGGCGATATTATTATGGCTGAGCCAAACTCACTGATTGGTTTTGCTGGGCAGCGAGTTATAAAGCAAACTATAGGAGCTGACCTACCAGAGGGGTTTCAGCGTGCAGAGTTTCTACTTGAGCATGGTCTTATAGATATGGTTGTTAATAGAAATGAGATGAAAGAGAGTATAGCAAAATTCCTTAAACTCTTTTTGAAGGATTAAAAATAGCTCAAATCTACGCACTTATTGATAGAGCATTACTTGATCGATTTGATATCGATCTTGCAAGTTTTGCACACTTTTTAAATCAAAAAAATATTACTATTGCACAGTATAGAAATAAAAGCAGGGATTTTGCATCGATTCTAAAGGATTTGAAACTATTAAAAAGTCTCTATCATGGTACACTAATTCTTAATGATTATATTGATTTCGTAGAGTTTGCAGATGGTCTCCATATAGGACAAGAGGATCTTTTAAAATACAATTCTCATAAAGTTACTGCTATTAAAGAGATAAAAGCGAGCATTGGACAAAAAATTCTAGGGCTTTCTACGCATAATTTAGAAGAGATTCAAGAGGCTAATAGCTTTAAAGAGTTAAGCTACATAGGTTTAGGTGCCTATCGAAACACTACTACAAAAGAGAATGTAAGCATTGGTGGAAGAAAGCTATTGGATATTGCAGCAAAATCGAAGCATAAAGTTGCAATGATTGGTGGTGTCCGCATATCTGATGACTTTAGTCATGTCCCAAGTGTAAGTTATAAGGTGATTGGGAGTGATCTTATAGAAGTATATTTGAAACAAATCTAAAATTCTTATATGTATCATAAGAGATTTAAAGAATAAAAAATGACTTTATGGTAACATAATTAAAAAAGTTAGGAGTATAGATGCACGATTTACATTTAACTACCACATGGGTTGGTATAGTATCTTTAATAATCTTTGTAGTGGGATACTACTTTATTGCTACTGAAGATAAGTACCATATCAATAAGGCAAAGCCAGCACTTTTTACGGGTACTTCTATCTTTATGCTAATTGGTATCTATTTTGCTGTACATGGATTAGATGGACATATTTTAGAAGAAGAGGTGGAGAAGCTTATAGTTGAGATAGCAGAGATCTTCTTCTTCTTGATGGTTGCAATGACATATATTGAGGCAATGATCGACAGACGAGTATTTGCTGCTCTTCGTTATAAACTTGTTTCAAAAGGCTACACATACAAAAAACTCTTTTGGATTACTGGACTATTATCATTTTTTATCTCACCAGTTGCAGATAACTTAACAACTGCTCTCATTTTATCTACCGTTTTAATTACAATCGATAAAGATAATAGGAATTTTTTAGTTCCAGGTGCTATTAATATCGTTGTGGCAGCAAATGCTGGTGGGGCCTGGAGTCCATTTGGGGATATTACAACTTTAATGGTTTGGATTGCAGAAAAAGGTGCGTTTAGTGAATTTTTATATCTCTTCCCAGCCTCTTTTATTGGTTGGTTAGTAACGGCACTACTACTAAGCCGCTTTGTTCCAGATGGACAGCCACACTTTGATATCTCAGAGCAAAAAGTAGAGGTAAAAAGAGGTGGAAAACAAGTTATTGGACTTTTTGCTTTAACTATTTTAATGGCAGTACTATCTCATCAACTACTGCATCTACCAGCAATGTGGGGTATGATGTTTGGATTAGCACTCCTTAAACTATATATCTATAAAGAAAATTTAAAAAGAGATAGTAATCACAAATTAAATCCATTTGCTTGGATAGCTAAAATTGAAAACGATACACTTTTGTTCTTCTTTGGTATCTTAGCCGCTGTTGGTGGATTACATTTTTTAGGTTATTTAGAGTACTTTACAAAACTTTATGATACTTTAGGTCCAACAATTGTTAATATTGCGGTTGGTTTTGTTTCTGCAATTATCGATAATGTACCAGTAATGAGTGCTGTACTAAAAGCAAATCCAGATATGGGTAGTGCCCAGACTGCACAATGGATGTTAGTAACTCTAACAGCTGGAATTGGTGGTAGCTTAATTAGCTTTGGTTCAGCTGCAGGTGTTGGTGTTATGGGGAAACTGCACGGTATCTATACCTTTAGTTCCCATATGAAGTACGCATGGACTGTTTTAATTGGATATATCATCTCAATTGCAATTTGGTATGTACAGTTTATTATTTTAGGTATAGGAGCGTAATTAATACTATAAAACGTGCAGTCTTTACTGCACAAACTACTTCTACTTCTTTTTAAAAAACAATTTAGGTATTTGTAATGAATAGAGTGGATAAGTTTGCATCAAAAGCAAAAGAGTATGATACATTGCAAAGAAGATTGCTTACTGCAAAAGCAATTGCAAATAAGATAAGAGTTAATATCAATTTAAGAAAAGATATGCATATAGTCGATTTTGGCTCTGGGACAGGATTGTTGCTGGA
Organism: Campylobacteraceae bacterium; assembly: GCA_027083895.1. Classification (GTDB taxonomy): domain Bacteria; phylum Campylobacterota; class Campylobacteria; order Campylobacterales; family Sulfurovaceae; genus JAADEQ01. The sequence continues at coordinate 2,472 of JALWMN010000235.1, read as the reverse complement.
ATCTTTGGCAAAAGATATTGCCAAAGTTACCGCTATAGATATATCTCCATCTATGACAAATATATTAAGAGAAAAATCGATACCTTGCAAACTCGATATAAAAGAGATAGACTTAACGAAAGAGGATTTAGATTTAAAAGTCGATGGAATAGTATCATCGATGACAATCCACCATATAAGAGATGTTCAGGCTCTCTTTAAGAAGTTTCATAAAATGCTAAAGAGTGGCGGATTTATTGCAATTGCAGATTTAGATAGTGAAGATGGAAGCTTCCATAGTGTAGATACTGGAGTAGAGCATTTTGGTTTTGATAGAAAAGAGTTTATAGATCTTGCAAAAGAGGCAGGATTTACAAATATAAAAATAGAAGATGCTACTACAATCTCAAAACCTCATAAAGAGTTTAATGTCTTTTTATTAACCGCATCGAAAGAGTAACTATATAGAGTTTATGAACAACACCCTTTTAGATAAGTAATGATATTATTCAAAAAAGTTTTAATGGAGAGAATAGAGTATGTTAAGTACTGTTAATTTGACGAAGAGATATGGAAAGAGAGTTCTTTTTGAGAATGTGAATATCACTTTAGATCCCGGAAAGAGATATGGACTTATTGGGGCGAATGGGGCTGGTAAGTCTACATTTATGAAAATATTAGCAGGAGAGATTGAACCAAGCGAGGGTGAAGTGCAGATTCAGCCAGGAGCAAAGCTTGGAGTTTTAGGGCAAAATCAGTATGCTTTTGAGGATTTTACCCTAAAAGATGCTGTTCTTTATGGCAACAAAAGGCTTTTTAAAGCACAAAAAGAGAAAGAGAAACTCTATATGGAGGGCGATTTTGAGAGCGAAGAGGTAAATAATCGCTTAGCTGAGCTAGAGATGATTTGTGCTGAAGAGGATCCAACATATGAGAGTGAAGTTAAGATAGAAAAACTCTTAACATCTCTTGGTTTTCCAATTGAGATGCACAATAACTTAATGAGTAGTATTAAAGGTGGCGATAAAGTAAAAATTTTACTAGCACAAGTACTCTTTTTGCAGCCAGATATTTTACTACTCGATGAGCCTACAAATAACCTCGATATGGAGACGATTGCTTGGCTTGAAGAGCAGATTAAAAGATATGAAGGTGTTGTAGTTATCATTTCGCACGATAGACACTTTTTAAATGAAACCGTTACCCATATATTAGATTTAGATTTTAAGACAATTCGCGAATTTAAAGGTAACTATGATGATTGGTATATTGCTGCTAATTTAATAAAGAAACAAGCCGAATTAGAGCGTAGTAAAAAGCTTAAAGAGAAAGAGGAGCTAGAGAGGTTTATCGCACGATTTAGTGCAAATGCATCGAAAGCAAAGCAGGCTACGAGTCGCCAAAAGCAGCTTGAGAAATTAGATATACAAGAGATTCCAATATCTTCAAGAAGAGATCCCTCTATTCTCTTTAAACCTCATAGAGAGATTGGTAATGAGGTCTTAGAAGTCAATAATATCCATAAAAGTTATGGTGATAATATGGTATTAAATGGTATTACTTTTAAGGTAGATAAGAGTGATAAAATCGCTATAATTGGTGCAAATGGTGTAGGTAAAACTACTTTAGTAGAGATAATTATGGGAAATTTAGATCCCGATAGAGGTTTTGTGAAGTGGGGACAAACTGTTACACCTACCTATTTTCCGCAAAATACAACCGAGATTTTAGATGCTAACGAGAAGCTTTATGAGTGGATTCAGGGGCATAACCAAAAGTGGCATATAGATGAGATTCGAAAGTGTCTAGGAAGAATGCTCTTTAGCGGAGAGGAGCAAGAGAAAGAGGTAGCTGCTTGTTCTGGTGGAGAGAAGCATAGAGTTATGCTTAGTAAAATGATGATGGATAGTGCAAACTTTTTAGTTTTAGATGAGCCAAACAATCACTTAGATCTAGAGGCAATTATTGCTTTGGGTGAAGCACTGCATCAATATAAAGGCGGTGTAATTTGTGTTACGCACGACCGTGAACTTATTGATGCTTTTGCAAATAAGATTATAAAAGTTAAAGAGGATGGCACAATAGATATTTTTGAAGGAAACTACGAAGAGTATTTAGCTGCTAATGTGTAGTCACGTATAGAGAAGGGCTAAACAATGTTTGAGTGGTTTCTACCGCTATTTCTTTTTATTGTAGTTGCTGGTTTTACACCAGGGCCTAATAATATTATTGCTATGGGAATAGGCTTCAACTGGGGCTTTAAAAGAGTAATTCCTCATATATTAGGTGTAACAGTTGGTTTTCCAATAATGCTATTGCTTATTGGTTTTGTGCTAAAGCCAATTTTGGAACAGCATCACTCGATTTTGTTAATACTTAAGTACCTAAGTGGTGCTTACATTCTCTATCTAGCATACAAAATTGCAACTGCTCCTCTTCATGTTGATGAACAAGAACATAAGAAACCAATTACATTTCTTGAGTCTGTTGCTT
>JALWMN010000234.1 GCA_027083895.1 Campylobacteraceae bacterium | reverse complement strand
ATTAAATCGCTATCATCTAGTGTAGTTACATCATCGTAAACTTTTGCATTAGTAAAGAACTTCATGATAGTAGTGAAACTATCTCTTCGACGCTCAAAAGCTTCCCAGTGCTTACTACCTTTCCATCAATAACTAATCCTGGAGTGCTCATTACACCATACTCCATAATTTTTGTAATATCTTCCACCTTTTCAATTTGAGCAAACTTCCCACTCTTTGCTACAGCTTCCATTGCGTTTTTCTCTAATGCTTTACACTTTGCACAACCTGTTCCTAAAATCTCTATCTTCATCGCTTCTCCTTTCTCTTAATCTATATCACAACTTTTTGAGAGTCGCTTAAGTTCTGGTAGTTCAATTGGAAGTGCTCGTATCTCTTTTATTGCTTCTAAACGAAACCTATCTATAGGTGTTCGTATTGAATAGTAAGACCACCTTCCCTCTTTTTGCACACTTAAAAAACCACTCTCTTTTAAGATCTTTATGTGTCTCGAGAGTCTTGACTGCAACATCCCAAATGAACTCTCTAAATCACAAATACATAAAGCCCCATGTCTATCAATAAACTTTAAGAGCCGCACTCTCGTCTCATCATAGAGTGCACCCGTTGTCTTTAAAAAGTCATTTAGTACCTCTTCATTCTCTCTCTTCATAAGAGTATTATATCAAGATATATTGATATAAAGATAAAATAATTAAGAGTAAAGGATTTTATTCATACGAAAACTTAATCTTAAAAAGTAAAACTAGAAGTGATGATTTGCATTTTAGAGGAGTTGTGTACCCTAAGGGTACACAAAATAGAATTAGTGGCTAACTGTTCTACAGTTAACTCTTTGCCAAGTATAGTATCCATTAGCAATTTTAACTCTCTTAGTAATAGTACTATACTTAGGTGGAGTTTTTACCTCAACAGTTCTTGGAGGCTCAACTACAGTTTTAACAGTTACAGTTTTATATTGTGCTGGAATTGGCACTTTAACTGTCTCAGCAGGTTTTACAAGAACTCTTTTTGTTACAGTTTTATATTGTGCTGGAATTGGCACTTTTTTAGTTGTTGGAGGTGATACCATAACTCTTTTTGTAATTGTCTTATACTTTGGAGGAATTCTTACTAAACAGTTAACATCTGTAACTCTACCACCATTTGGAATTGGAGTTGTTACACCACTACCTTTTCTCCACTCAGTTGTAGCTGGAGAAACAAGTACTCTCTCAGTTACAGTCTTATATTTTGCAGGAACTGTCACAAGTTTATAACTAGCTGGTTTTACTAATACTTTCTCAGTTACAGTTTTATATACTGGTGGCTTACAGACAAGCTTGTATCCAGCCTCTTTTACCAATCTCTTCTCAGTCTTTAAACCATATTTTGGTGGAATAACTTTTAGCTTTACAGCACCATCAGAGACCTTAACCTTTTCAGTCTTTGTAGCATACTTAGGTGGAATATATACTTTTGCATAACACTCACCTGGCTTAGCATTTGGCGGATATAATCCTAAATCTGCTGGTGCAGCAGCTTTCATTTGTGAACCACCACCTGCAGGTGCAGATGCAGCAACTTGTTGTGTACAACCACTAAACCCAATAGCAGCAATTGCAGCAGCTGCCAAGATTACACCTTTGTTCATGTAACTCATTTCTTCTCCTTATTTTTGCTTTCGCATAGTGAATCTTATCATGCCTTAGCTTAAGAATTCTAAAACTTAAGCATAGCAAGATGAGATAATTATAGTACAAATTAGCCCCTAATTATAATTATATGTCAATATGGCATATAAAAATAATTAACGAACTTATGTAATCTTACTATATTTTTTATTTTATGTCAAATATCCTGTTGAGTCTATCATGGAAGATAAAAAATAGAAATAAAATGTTTTATTTATGTAAAAAACTATTGAGATTAAGCCTCTAAATCTCTAAAATAATAAAGTTAGCCTTAAACCTAACACCAAAACTCTATATCTAGTTATTTGATTCCACGATAGCTTTTAAAACTCCAATATATATTTTATCTTAGTAATTTACACACTTAATGTAGAAGAAATTGATTTAAGAGTTTCACATTTTTAAAACATATATTGTGATATCTCCATTGTAATTTCTGCAATAAAAGTTTTTGTAACTCTTCCACCAAATCTATAACCTCTCCCATCATACTCCATATAGAGCTCCTCTCCACTTTTTGGATAGACCGCCGTTACATCTTTAACCTTTCCTTCACCATGAGACCTTACAAAAGAGGCCATTATACCAGTACCGCAAGCTAAAGTTTCACCCTCAACACCCCTCTCATAAGTTCGAACATAGATCCCATCTTCATTAATCATATAGATATTTACATTTGCATCATACTTCTCTCTAAGCTCTCTAGCCTCTTTTAAATTAAAATCTTCAATTTTTTTTACTTCTGTTACCAAATGTGGCACTCCAGTATCGATAAGCCACCAATTTTTACCAAACTCTTCGATATCTTTTTTTAAAATTTTAGGCTCTAACATCTGCGTTACTGCATAGTCACCATTAACAGTTACTCGAATTACCCCTGCACCTGTAAGAAACTCTGCCTCTCCATTAATACTTATTCCATGCTCGATTGCATAGTGAGCAACTGCTCGAGTTGCATTCCCACACATTGTCGCTTCTGAGCCATCACTATTATAAAACTCCCACTCAAAATCATACTCTGGATGAGGCACCAAAACAACCATGCCATCTGCACCTACACCACTTTGTCTATGGCAAAGTACCTGGGCTAGGGCATGGCGATCTCTCTTCTTCTCATCATGGAAAATAATAAAATCATTTCCACTCGCATTATACTTTGTTACATGCATGCTAAAATCTCCTTTTTTACTCGTTCACACTCTTTTTGTAGATGGAGTAGATCTTTTGAGTTATCTATTACAAATGTTGCCTTTTCTCTTTTTTGCTCTATAGGTAATTGAGCATTTATTCTTAAAAGTGCCTCCTCTTCACTCAAAGCATCTCGACTCATTAATCGTTGTAGCTGTATCTCTTTTGGTGCATATACAACAATCACCTTCTCAATATCATAAGCTCCTTCTCGCTCAAAAAAGAGAGGAATATCGATCAAATAGGGCTTCCCAAAACTCTCTTGCTTTTTCGCCTGCTGCTCAATCTCAGCTTTAATCTTTGGATGTACAATTGCTTCAAGCTCTAATCGTTTTTGCCTATTGGCAAAGACCAATGCTCCAAGTTTTTTACGATCAACCTTTCCATCAACAATATATTCTCCTCCAAAGAGCTTTGCGATCTCTGCATGAGAGCTCTCTAAGACTCTATGGGCAATCTTATCGGCATCAATAATACGAAAGCCACTTAGAGTCAAAAGTGCAGCAGCTGTACTCTTTCCAGTAGCAATGCCACCAGTTAATACTATAGCATGTTTAAACATTATCTTTATCTTTTAATAATACCCATATAGTCACGATATATTAATGATGGAACAGCAAAATTAGCTACTGCAACTTCACTATTGTAGTAGGCAAAGCCATCAGTTAAATCGGCCCTTTGAAGGTTAATATCTGCTGTAGGGTGGTATTTTCGGCTAGCAAGCATCAGATACTCACTTGTTATTATATGCTCATTAGCTGCTTTTTCGTAACGGTAGGGCATCACAATTGGATAGATTGCCCCTGCAAGTTTTAGCTCCTCTTTTGCTTGCTCTGGCTTTACAAAGAGATTACTCATCTCGATTGAGACCACAGCATCTTGATCCAAGAGCTTCGTTAACTCAATCCAAAACTCCCGTGAATTAGTAAACTCTGGTGTGGAGACAATTGCTATATCAAACTTCTTAGCCCCTAAGGTTTGAAGCTGATCAATCGTATCAAATCCATCAATGTGAATAATCTCTCGATGCGTATCATACTTCTCTAACTCTCGCTGAATCCGTTTGCCACCATTAATTACCAAAATACTCTTTGGATCCTTATGGGTATTAAAGGGTACATGTGTAAGCATCTCACTTTTAATAAAATCTAAATTTTCCATTCTCAATCCTATTCATCTTTTTAATCTTTTTTTCTCTAAACTTTGACTATAATCAAATTTTCTAAAAATTCTCTAAAAGAGGCTTAAATTTTAGCGATTAAACAATTTTTATCTCCTCTTTTAGTAACACTCCAAACTTTGCCTCCACCTCACTTTTAGCTAAATCGATTAACTCTTTTGCCTCCTGAAACGTTCCTCCACCTAAATTTATTAAAAAATTAGCATGCATATTACTCCATGCCATATTGCCAATGCGTTTCCCTTTTAATCCAGCCGCCTCAATAAGTCGCCCTGCATAATCGCCAGGTGGATTTTTAAAAACACTCCCTGCACTTGGCTCGTGTGGCTGATTGTTTCTTAAAGCTAAAAGTTCAGCTCTAAGAGCATCATCATAGCCATACTCAAGACGCAACTTCACACGTGTTGCCACACCCCCTAAGTTTGCAAAGCGGTAACCATGCTCGATCTCTTTTACATCTCTCCAAATGCCGTTAATCTCAATACTCTCAACAAGTGGAAAGATCTCATAACTCTTCACACCCGCATTCATCGCAAGCATCCCTCCAAGTGTTCCAGGAAGCTTTGCTACAAACTCATAGCCAGCAATATTATTCTTCTTTGCAAAACTCAAAAGCCGCCCACTCTTTAAGGCACACCCTGCAATTATAGAGCCATCTTCTACCTTAATAAAATCATAACTCTTGCCAAGCATCATAAGTGGAGGTGGATTATTGGAGATTAAAAGATTATTTGCCCCACCAATTAAGAAGTGATCTTTAGGAATGTCATCACCTTCATCAAGTACCAGTACCTCTACTCTTGGTCCAATCCTAATACTACTATAACGAGCAAAATCGATTAACTTAAACTTTGACATCACATCCTCTTAAATAGAATAGAAACAGCAGTGTACCAACAACTATTAAGAGTAGATTCCCAGCAATATCGTGCACATAGTAGAAGCTTGCTTCACCAAAGTTATTGACTACCTCTGTCACTCCAACAAGCCGCACAAAATTTACTACCATTATAACAAAATATCCAACTACTGCCCACTTTAACTTGCAAAACCACCCCTTTGGATAGGCTAAAACTGCTGCAAGATAGATAAAGTATGGCACCAGACCATTGCACTCTGGGGTAATTACAATTCTATAGTGAGGAGAGATAACTATCTCATAACCTATAATTTGATTCATTAAAGTATTATCTAATAGAGCCATAATAATGGCTCGATGGGCACTATCAATTACCTTTCCAATGGGCGAGAGATCCCAATAGTTCCCCCAATAAAAAATTCCAAAGAGAAAAAGAAGCCACACAGGATAGGCAAACAAAAATTTATCAGAGCTCCTAAGACTCCTCCAGCGGCTTCCTATTGACACCCAACACACTCCATTGAGCGATCTTCAACAAATTTTGTCTCCTCTAATGCCTCTGGCGATTGTGATCTTAGGTAGTAGGTCGACTTCAAGCCAAGTTTCCATGCTAACATGTAGATATCATTAAGATATTTACCACTTGCCTTATCGAGCCGCAAAAAGATATTAAGACTCTGCCCCTGATCAATCCACTTTTGGCGTATTGCACCAGCTTTTACTAAAACTCTTTGATCAAGATCATAACTACTTATATAGTAGTTCCATGTCTCCGCACTTAGATTTGGTACAGTTACTGGTATCTCACCACTTAAGTTTACCTCATACCATTTTCGTTTATAGACTGGCTCAATTGCTTGAGTAGTTCCCGTTAAAATAGAGATAGAGCTTGTAGGAGCAACTGCCATTAAATAACCATTTCGCATCCCATCACTCTTAACCTTCTCTTTTAGGGCAGCCCAATCGTAAGTATAGCCAAAGATTCCTCCTCTATCGACTAATTTGCACGCCTCAGGGTTTGCCTTATCGATTGGGAAGATCCCTTTACTCCAATCTGATCCCTCAAAGAGTTCGTAGCTACCCTTCTCTAAAGCAAGATCGCTTGATGCTTTAATTGCATTATAGCTTACTGCCTCCATAATCTCATCGATCTTTCGAAAGTGCTCATCACTTCCCCACTCTATTTGCTGCTCAGCGAGCATCTGTGCTTCGCCCATTACACCAAGTCCAATGGCTCGCGTCTTTAGATTAGTCTTTTTTACCTTCTCAAGCGGATAAAAATTTAAATCGATCACATTATCTAGCATGCGAATCGCAATTGGCACTACACGTTCGATATCCTCTTTTGTGTTGATCTTTGAGAGGTTAATACTTGCTAAGTTACATACAGCTGTATCGCCATCGAACTTCTCTTTATCTACAATAAAGATCTCTTTACCATTAATAGTATCAAGGGCTGTAATCTTCTTTGCCTTTTTTGTAATACCACTATCTACTCTTACCTCCTCCTCTTCATCAAAGAGATCTACGCTTCCATCACTATATTTTATGCGAATCTTATAGTAGTTTGGTTCAGTATTTTGGAAAATCTCTGTACAAAGATTTGAGCTACGAATTACACCTGCATGCTTATTTGGATTGGCTCTATTGGCACTATCTTTAAAGCAGAGAAATGGGTTTCCAGTCTCAAAGTAGCTACGAAGTATCTCTTTCCAAAGAGCTTTAGCAGAGATTGTCTCTTTTGTTATATCTTCTCGCTTCTCATAGGCTTCATACTTCTCTCTAAAGGCATCCCCATAGACTTGAGTTAAATCAGAAACCTCATATGGATCAAAGAGGGTCCATGTCTCATCGGCTGCAACACGCTCCATAAAAAGATCATTTATCCAAAGTGCTGGAAAGAGGTCATGAGCACGACGACGCTCCTCTCCAGAGTTCTTCTTAAGATCTAAGAAATCTTGCACATCAATATGCCACGGCTCAATATAGACTGCAATCGCACCCTTTCTTGTGCCAAGTTGATCAACTGCAACTGCAATATCATTTGTTATCTTTAAAAATGGTACAATCCCCCCAGCTGCATGCTTATGCCCATCGATATAGGAGCCCATACCACGAACAAGCGACCAGTCCCATCCAATACCACCACCAAATTTAGAGAGAAGTGCCATCTCTTTATAGCCATCAAAGATCCCCTCAATATTATCTGGAGTCGATCCAATATAGCAAGAGCTCAACTGGTGCCTTGTGGTTCTTGCATTACTGAGTGTTGGGGTTGCTGCCATCACTTCAAATTTACTTAATATATCGTAAAATCGTTTCGCCCAACTTTGGCAATCAAACTCATTTTGTGCCAAAAACATCGCAACAGCCATAAACATATGTTGTGGCAACTCCATTACATCACCATTGCGATCTTTAATTAAGTAACGATCATAGAGTGTTTTTATTCCAAGATAGGTAAATTGCAGATCTCTCTCTGGCTTAATATAGTTATTGAGATCCTCTAAGTCATACTTATCTTTTAGTCCAGGAATCAATCGTCCCTCTGCTTCGCCCCGCTCAAAATAGTCTCTAAGGTGAATATATCCTGTAAAGCCAGATACCCTATGGTAGATATCGTAAAGAAAGAGCCTAGCAGCCACAAAAGTCCAATCTGGTCTATCGATATCGATCTTATCTACCGCCGTCTTAATAAGAGTTTGCTGGATCTCTTTTGTGCTCATCATATCTCGAAACTGTAGCTTTGCATCAATTTCGAGTTCACTCTGACTTACCCCTTTTAGTCCCTCTACAGCTGCCGAAGTATATTTTTGGATTTTACTTACATCTAAATTCTCTATACGTCCACTTCTCTTTACAACTCTTATCATAACTTTAACCTTTAATATAACTTAAAAAATTCTAATAGGTATCCACCTTTTTTTTGCCAGTATTATACATTTTTAAACTAAAAAATGTACCTTCCTATCGAAGATCTTACCTTTTTAAGTTTTCATATATTTTTTGCATTTTTTCTCTATTTATTTCCATAAATTGTGCTATTATGACTCAATTTTTGTTACCTTTTGTTACTTTTAAAAAAAAAATTTTAGAAAAAAAAATGTCAAAAAAATATTTTATATCCATTTTATGGGGCATCTTTCTCAAATGCTCTATTATTGGGACTCTGGTGGATATTGATTAATTATTTTTTTAATGCTACCATTTCAATATGCAAATAAAATCCACATAAAAAAATTAAAGGAAGAGAGATGAAAAAATCTGTTTTAATAACAGAAGTTGCCAAAAAAACTGGAATATCTAGAGAGGAGACAGAGTTAGTTATCAATACACTACTAGATTCAATAGTTGAATCACTTAAGAATAAAGAGGCTGTATCATTTTTAGGATTTGGTTCATTTGAACCAGTTGTAAAGAATGCTCGCGATATCTATATTCCTGGAACCACTACAAAAGTTCATGTTGCACAGAAAAATGGTGTACGTTTTAAACCTGGAAAGACTCTCAAAAAAGCTATCCAAGAAGAAAATTAACCTCCAAATAGAGCAGACGCACAACTCTTGTGCAAATTCTCTGCTTTTTATTAGCTACTTTTAGATACCATTTCATAAAAATTTTTTCAAAGAAGGACTTAGAGTGACTGTAAGTGTAGAAAAGTTAGACTCTGCAAATTATAAAGTGGTAGGGAAAATTGAGAAATCAGATATTACTAGCAAAATTGATAAGTTAGCAAAAGAGGCTGCAAAGAGTGTTAAAGTAGATGGTTTTCGACCAGGTAAGGTACCTGTATCGGTCGTTAAAAAGATTTATGGTGAAAAGCTTGAGCAAGATGCAGAGGGTGAAGCGATCCGCGAAGTTGTAGAGGCAGCATATAAAGAGGCTGGAATTGATGTAAATGATGTTATTGGGAATCCAATCTTTGAAAAATTCGATGATAAAGAGGATACAAAAGAGATGGAGATAATTGTCTCTACTCGCCCAGTTATCGATCTTGGTGACTATAGCGATATTGCTCCAGAGTTTGAAAAGCCTGA
>JALWMN010000233.1 GCA_027083895.1 Campylobacteraceae bacterium | reverse complement strand
TTCTTTTGTTTATTGTTGGGAATATCCTTTTTTTAATCAATTTAGGAAGCTCCTTTTTGACCCATCTTCTCTTCTTCTCGGTGGCAACTTATGTAGGGAAGATCTTTACAAATGTCAATGATGTTAATGAGTTACGCAGCAATATCCAAAGAGGGGGAGTTTTACATTTTATCTTTCGTCGCTTTCCGATAGCATTTGGTTTAATGAGTGCATTAACACTTATTTTAGTACCTATAGTTATCTATCTGCTTGATGTGCGGCAGTTAAGTCTTGCATCGTTTCTCTTTTGGGTTATATTTTCCTATTTTTACTTTTTAGTACAGTACCAGATGATACTTTCGCAAGGCTTTATTAAGGGGTTTTTCTCGATTTTGACTCTTTTGGATCCTCGCTATCTTGCTCGTGCCTTTACGCTTCGTTATATGATTCTTTATCTCTTTTATCTACTGATTTTTGTACTCTACTATAAACTACAAGAGTATTTAGCAACACTCCATTTAGGGTACTTTGAGTCGCAAGAGCTAATGGTGGGGGTAAATGTACTCTTTATGCTCTTTATTACTGTAACGCTCCCTATTGCTTCGATTTTGGCAAGTTATCGTGAGGGAGATCAAGAGCACAATTAATCTTGATGAGTGTGGTAATTTAGTTTACAAATTTTTGTAAAGATAGAGTCAAAGAGGTTTACAACTGGATTAAAAAATAGTCTAACAACTATCATTTATTGGGAGTTTAATCTGTAAAGAGTGTTGATAATTTTGTAACAAAATCTTTACATATCGATGAATCTTTAGTGTTTGTATGAAGTATTCTTTATTTTAACGAGAGTTTCTCTATAATTTACCCAAAAAAGGAACTGTATGCACTCATTTGCACCAGAGATTATGCTCATTACAATACTTACACTTGTTGTTGCCTCAGATGCATTAGCAAATAGATTAAAGATTCCTTCTGTCTTTTTATTGCTTATTGGATCTTATCTTGTCTATACCTACTTTAAGGCGGCTGTACCCATTGATTTAACGAAGCACTTTACAACTGTTATTCTCTTTTGTATTCCACTTATCTTTATGGGGGATGCACTGCATTTAAAGTTTACCGATATTAAAAAGCATGCTTGGGCAATCTTTTACCTAGCAGTAGTTGCTGTTGTTTTCTCGATAGTTGCTGGAGCGATGCTTTTTAACTTTGGGCTCTTTGAGGGGCTAACGCTTGGAGGGTATGTTGCTCTCTTTGCAATAAACATGGCAACAGATGCTGTAAGTGTACAATCGGTTCTCTCTCGCTTTAAGGGGATTGGGCACGATATTAAGGTGCTTATTGAGGGTGAGAGCTTAGGGAATGATGCAACTGCAGTTATCGCTTTTTTCTTTATTGGTTTACCATGGATGCTTAGTGGTCATATAGATCCAATGCATGCAGCTTTTGATGCAGTAAGAGTCTTTTTTGTGAGTACTCTTTTAGGGGTACTTTTAGGGTATAGCTTCTATATGGTTATGAAGCTCTACTCTAACAAGCGAGGGGAGCTCTTTTCATTCATAGTAGAGGCCTATGTTGCCTATTTACTTGGTGAAGAGATGCATGTAAGTGGGATTTTAACGCTTATTGTTGCAGTAGTTGCTACAAAGGCGTGGATAGATTTTGATTTAGATGCTGAAGACTCTAAACGGGTAAAGAGCTTCTTTCGTAAAATTCGTTTAGGTACAATTGCAAGTACCTCTAAAGAGCGGCTAGAGTATATCTATGAGATGGCAAAAGAGTTTGGCTATATTGCATCTGTTATCATCTTTTTTGCTTTGGCAGAGATGGTTGATTTTCATAAGCTCTGGGAATATAGAGGTGAGATAGTAGCAATGTTTCTTGCTACAACGATTATTCGTGCACTCTCGATGGCAAAGTTTGCACTCATTGGAGCAAAATTAGAGCAGATAAAGCCTGTTGGAAAAGAGGGGTGGTTTATCTTGACCTTTTCAGGGATGAAAGGGGCACTCTCAATAATTTTAGTCCACCTTATACCAGATAGTTTTGCCCATAAAGAGATGTTTGAGGCAGTAACTATTGGTGTTG
>JALWMN010000232.1 GCA_027083895.1 Campylobacteraceae bacterium | reverse complement strand
GGCCAAAGTGATAGCACAACATTTAGTGCTACCTATACAATCACAGCAGATGATATTAAAGCTAAAAAGGTAGAGAACCAAGCAGTAGTTACAGCAAAAGATCCAGATGGTAAAGAGGTGAGCGATAACTCAGATGATCCAAAAGATCAAACAAACACAGATCCAAATAAAGATGGAAACCCAGATGATCCAACTGTGACTCAGTTGCCGTCAACACAGCCTCCAGCTTCTAATCCGCCTGTAACCAAGGATGATGTAAAAGAGAATCTTAAGCCAGGTGAAGCTGTTACAATTGATGTAGTAAGTAGCGATAGTGATCCTGATAATGATATTGATCCTACGACTGTATCTATAGTTGATCCAAAAGCAGTAGATACTAATGGAGATGGCTATAATGATAAACTTGTTGTTCCTGGTGAAGGTGTTTGGAGTGTTGATCCACAAAGTGGTAAAATTACATTTACTCCTGAGCGTGGATTTATGGGGAATCCAACACCAATTAAATATCAAATTAGAGATAAGCAAGGAAACCTCTCAAATGAAGCTAGAGTAATTATTAAATATCGCCAAGAGAAGCCAGATGGACCAACAAAAAAAGTAGCCAATCTTACAGGTTACTATTGGCACGATGAGAATGCAAATGGTATTCAAGATCCAGGTGAATTAGGTGTTGTTGGGCAGAAGGTCTACTTAACAGCACCGGATGGTACGCTTTTACAGAGTGTAGAGACAGATTCAAATGGTTACTACACATTTAGCAATGTGCCACTAGGAAAAGATTATATTGTAAGATTTACTCTACCAAATGATTATCTTGCAACTGCTCGTGCTCAAGGTGGTGATAGAAGCAAAGATAGTGATGCCAATAGTGATGGGTTTGTCAAAATTGATAAGTTTGATGGAAGTAAACATATTGCAGATATGGGTATCTATTGTCAGTGTGATGATTTAGAGGCTAACCCACAGAAGTATAAATCGAGTGGAGCACCAGCATTTAATATCTTTGGTCTACTTTTAACGATTCTTACATTTGGTTTTATAGCACGAAGAGGAGATAAAGAGGCGTAGGCTTCTTTACTCTTTACATTCTTCTATACCCTCTTTTTTATCGCTTATATAGAACAGAAGTTGTGATTTATAGTTTGCCTAAACTCTATTATTAAGAGACTGTATAAGCAGTTTTGATCGTATATGGCTGCTTAGGAGTGCAAATAATAGTTAGTGAGTGTTTTATTTTAATAGGTTTTGAATGGTCAATTTGCAAACTTTTATATCTGCTCTAAAGGTAACTATTGAGTGTTTGTGTGGCTGGATGATTGGATTATCATCCTAAACAAGAGAGTCTATATTTTACTCTGAAGTTGCTAGAGGTAGGGAATCGAGCTCATATTTACGAGCAGATGAGTTTGGTTACTATAAATCCTCCAACGACAAGCCAGATAAACATAGTTAATGCAGTATAGAAAGAGCTTGCACCAACATCTTTGAATTTAGAGAAGATGGTTCCCATACCTAAAGCAGTCATTGCCATTGTTAATAAGAATGTATCGAAAGTATTGATGTAATTAACAATATTTTGTGGGATAATGTGTAGCGAGTTAAAGGCTGCTACAAGCACGAAGTATACTGCAAACCATGGGATAACTAGTTTTACTCTATTGTTGCTTTCATTACTGCTGTAAGATAAGAGAAGCCCTAAAACTATCAGCATTGGGGCGATGAGCATCACTCTTGTCATCTTAACAATTACGGCACTATGAGCCATCTCTGCACTTGCATGAGGAATAGAAGCTGGAACAGCAACAACTTGTGCAACTTCGTGGATACTGCCACCCACATAGATACCAAACTCTTTTGGGCTCATATGGAAAAATCCTACCGCATCTTTAATGAAGCCTTCATACATTAGTGGATAGAGAAACATCGAAGTAGTCCCAAAAAGTACCACCATAGAGACTGCAATTGCTGTTTTATACTCTTGGGCTTTAAGTACTGGTTCAGTTGCTAAGACTGCTGCTGCTCCACAAACACTTGCCCCTGAAGCGGTAAGAATAGAGGTGTCTCTATC
>JALWMN010000231.1 GCA_027083895.1 Campylobacteraceae bacterium | reverse complement strand
CTACAACTTTATAAGCCTATTTTCGCTATTATTTGCCAAAAATTACCAAGGATTCTACTTCGATGCAAAAGATTAAAAATATTGCCGTAATTGCCCATGTTGACCACGGAAAGACTACACTTGTAGATCAACTACTCCAACAAAGTGGCACATTTGCTGCCCATAAAGAGATACAAGATAGAGTAATGGATAGTAACGATATAGAGAGAGAACGGGGAATTACCATTCTCTCAAAAAATACTGCCATAACTTATAGAGACCATAAAATTAATATTATCGATACACCTGGACATGCCGATTTTGGAGGCGAAGTTGAACGTGTACTTAAGATGGTAGATGGTGTTCTCTTACTCGTTGATGCCCAAGAGGGGGTAATGCCCCAAACCAAATTTGTCCTCAAAAAGGCTATAGGCTTTAAACTCAAACCAATTGTAGTCATAAATAAAATCGATAAAGATGGAGCTGAACCAGACAGAGTAGTCGATGAAGTCTTTGACCTTCTTGTAGCTCTTGACGCAAACGAAGAGCAGTTAGAGTTTCCAGTGCTCTATGCAGCTGCACGAGATGGCTATGCAAAATGGAATCTAGAAGATGAGAGTAAAGATATGACACCACTCTTTGAAGCAATCTTAGAGCATGTGCCATACCCTGCAGGAAGTAGTGAGAAACCAACACAGCTACAAGTATTTACACTCGATAGCGATAACTTTGTAGGAAGAATCGGAATCTCTCGTATATTTAATGGCAAAGTTAAAAAAGGGGATGAGTATCTTCTAATTAAAGCAGATGGAAGCAAAACGAAATCTCGTGTCAGCAAGCTTATAGGATTTATTGGACTCGATAGAGTAGAGATAGATGAAGCTGAAGCCGGTGATATTGTAGCAATTGCAGGATTTAGCGATATCGATGTAGGTGATTCAATCTGTGATCCAGTTAACCCGCAACCACTTGACCCAATGCATATAGAAGAGCCAACACTTTCGGTCATAATCTCTGTAAATGATGGACCACTTGCAGGGCAAGAGGGAAAACATGTAACCTCTAACAAAATACGCGAACGATTAGAAAAAGAGATGGAGACCAATATCGCGATGAAGATGGAGCCCCTTGGCGATGCAAGCTTTAAGGTGAGTGGGCGTGGAGAGCTCCAAATTGCAATCTTAGCAGAAAATATGCGACGAGAGGGCTTTGAGTTTTTACTTGCAAGACCAGAGGTTGTAGTAAAAGAGGAAAATGGTGTAAAATTAGAGCCATTTGAGCATCTTGTAATCGATATTCCAGAAGAGTTTCAGGGAGTAGTTATCGAAAAACTTGGGAAGCGAAAAGCAGAGATGAAATCACTTACTCCTATGCCAGATGGGAGTGTCCGTTTAGAGTTTGAAATTCCTGCTCGAGGACTTATTGGTTTTAGAAGTGAATTCCTAACCGATACCAAAGGGGAAGGTGTCATGAACCACTCATTTCTAGAGTATCGCCCATACACTGGGGTTGTAGAGAGTAGAACACAAGGTGCACTTATCTCGATGGATGATGGTGAGGCTGTCGCATTCTCACTCTATAACCTCCAAGCTCGCGGTACCCTCTTTATTAAACCACAAGATAAGGTATATAATGGTATGGTCATTGGAGAGAGTGCAAGACCAGGCGATTTAGAGGTAAATCCACTTAAAGGAAAACAGCTTACCAATATGCGATCAGCTGGATCAGAAGATGCTATAAAACTCATACCACCAAAAGTAATGACACTTGAACATGCAATGGAGTGGATTGAAGATGATGAATTAATCGAAATCACTCCAAAATCTATCCGAATCCGCAAAAAAGCTCTCGATCCAATTGAACGAAGAAAGATCGCAAGAGAGCGAAAAAATGCAGCTGCAAAATAGCAGTCTGCATAATATTAATTAGTATTACTTCTTATAACTATCAAAAAAATTGTAAAATTTAAATATTAATTATGTTATTTTTATGTAATTTTTTACTTTTTTTGCTATAATTCTCTTGTAAATAATAAATTGATTTTAGAATTAAGGACAAAAAAAATGAAAAAAAGATTTCTAAATACCTATTTAG
>JALWMN010000230.1 GCA_027083895.1 Campylobacteraceae bacterium | reverse complement strand
CTCTTTAGATCAGTTAAGAGTGCACTCCCTTGCAAATTATTTACTACCTTTGGCACAGGGCATCCACAATTGAGATCTACAACATCTATACCATCTCTAGCATTAATATGCTCTAGAGCTCGCTTTATAATCTCAGGATCACTACCTGCAATCTGTACCGAATAGGGGGTCTCCAAAGGGGATTTCTCAAGCATCTTAAAGGTTTTCTTACTCTCGTAGGCTAATGCATTTGAGCTTATCATTTCACTCACAGTTACATCAACACCAAACTTTTTAACAACACTACGAAAGGGAAGATCAGTTAAGCCCGCAAGTGGGGCTAAAAAATAGAGAGGTTTGCTAAAATCTAGACTCATTTACAGATATTATCAGCAGTTAATATATCGCTACTTTTAAAGTTATATTTCCCTTTTTTAAGTGTCAAAAGAGCTCTAAAAGCCTTATACTCATTTGCATCGTGCTCTTCTAAGATCTCTTTTACCTTATCTATCATCTCATACTTAAAGAGCAAGTAGAGATATCCTGGTGTTGCATCTTCACTCTTTTGGCTAAGCTCTTGAAAGAGGCTCAAACTACTATCTGGAGTAAACTTCTCTAAAGCAACTCTTGCAACCTGATAGTAATCTTTGCAATTAAGAGCATACTGCTCTAAATAGCTCTTGAGAAGATCACTATTTAACTCTAGAGACTCATCGTGAGTTGCTCGCTCTAACAGTCTCATAAATCGCTCTTTCCCAATAAGTTTAGCATACTTCTTAAGTGTATAGAAGTCTTGAGTCTCTACAATTTTATCTAAAGCAACAGCAACTAAATCTTCATTATACTTATCTGCAAAATCAACAACTTTAAGTGCATAATCACTGCTATGTTCAATATGATTGAACTCATTTTTGAGACGGATTGGATTATTCTCACTTAAATGTTTTGTAAATTTTTGTGTCTTAAGATCTACATACTCCCCTTCGCTAATTTGTTTGATCACCTTTGCAACCTCTTTTAAACGAACAGATATATCACCATACTCTAAATTAACAGGCTCTAAGTAAGATCCAAAAAGAATCGAAGAGGCGTGTTTAAACTCATCATTTGAGTAATTTACTACTGTTGGCTCTTTGATGAGTGACCAATAAAGAGAGTCTTCAAGTTTTTTTACATCCGATTTGATCTTTCGAGATGCTAAAAAACTCTTTGTACTATAAAAGAGCATATGCAAAATAGATGCAATTACAATTAAAGCTACTGGAATAGCCACCCATACTGCAACAGGTAACATTGGCATATGGATTCCAAAAGCTTCGAACGAATAAGTTGCTGGATTGATCATATAAACCCCAACAACTAAAGCAGCAATAAATAACAATGAGAATACTAAATATAATCCTATTTTCATGACACTCCTTTAGATATGCTTGCCACTACTCTCTTTCTCATTAATTTCGCGACAAACAATGCAATATCTGGCATATGGTTTTACTTTTAGGCGTTCAAGACTAATTGGCTCTTCGCACATTTCGCAAATACCATAGTTTCCATTTGATATTTTATCTAAAGCTTCATCAATTTCCTTTAATTTTTCTAACTGTTTTGCAATTAATGTGTCATCTATTGATGTATCGTTAAGTAATACCGCATGATCCCCCTCATCTGTAGGTGACTGCTGTCGCATTAGTGCAATCTCATTCTCTGCTGAATTAACTATTTTCTTTAATTCACTCTTTAAATCTAATAATTGATTTTGAAAATATAGTAAATCTCTTTTATCCATAATTTCTCCCTCGTATAATAAATTAACCAAACCTACATCTAAAAAGAGTAAGAGTTTGGTTGTTTTTAGTTTCTTTGGTAAAGTATTGCTTGTTTACCAAGAACTAAAACAACTTACAGTTAAAGAGTTGAATGACGGTCGTTTTTCCTTATGGAAGCTTTACTTTTGAGCTAACATCTAAGTAAGCATACTGCGTTTGACTTTAGTAACTTACCCATAGGATGCTAGAGTGGTTTTTGTACCAACTCTCTATAGTTACGAGGCTGTAAGTAAAATCAAACAGACAACAAAGGGATATACAATGGAGTACTTTGTAGGT
>JALWMN010000229.1 GCA_027083895.1 Campylobacteraceae bacterium | reverse complement strand
AGTATTTCATGACGATCCAAACTGTATTGGGTGTCAGTATTGTACTTGGAACTGCCCATATGAGGTGCCAGTCTTTAACCCAGATAGAGGTATAGTTACAAAGTGCCATATGTGTGTAGATAAGCTTACAAATGGGCAAACCCCTGCTTGTGTTCAGGCGTGCCCTAGTAATGCTATCAATATTGAAGTGATCAATATAGAAAAGTGGCTAAATGAAGATATGGCAAAAGAGGGTGTAGCTCCGCATTTACCAGATATAGAGATTACAAAGCCAACAACTCGCTACACTTTGCCAGAGCTACCAGAGGGAGCAGAGTTTAAACCAGCAGACGAGCATATACTTAAACCAGCTCATCCAGAGTGGCCGTTGGTATTCATGACAGTTCTTACCCAAATTTCTGTAGGAGCTTTTGTGGCACTCTTTTTGGGGCAACTGCTCTTTTCGCTTGGCTTTAACTTGCCAAAACCAAATGCAACTATGGCATTTCTAGCTCTACTTCCTGCAGCTATTGGCTTACCGCTTTCAGCCTTGCATTTAGGACGCCCCTTAAAGGCTATGTGGGCTATGCGAAATTATAAAACTTCTTGGCTTAGTCGTGAGGCAATAGCACTTGGGGCATTTGCTTTGGTTGCTGGAGTTGTTTGGTTGCTCTATCTATTTGATTTTAATGGCTTTTTTAAGTTATTATTTGAGGCGTTTGGTGTAGCACTTGGTATATATGGAATCTATGCACAATCGATGATTTATAGAGTAAAAGCAAGACCAGCTTGGAATAGAGAATCTACGACCAAACGCTTTTTTGGTAGTGGCTATGTTGGATTTTTGCTTTTAAGTAGTGTATTGATTGCATCTAATGGAGTTAATGGAGCAATGGTTTTGCTATCTGTAACTCTACTAGCTGGTGCTTTACACTTTTTAATAATTAATGAAGAGGTTAATTTTTATAAATATTTAAGTAAAGAGAATCCTCTATATTACCAATTAAATAGAACAAAAATTTTGCTCAATGAGCATTTTGGCAAAATAAAAAAGGCAAGGGTAGTTAGCCTTACAATTTTTGGTGTCGTAATGCCGCTTATTGCAATTGTATTTGCTGCAAGTGGAGCAAACTCTTTTGCACTATTTTTAGTAATAGTTGCAACACTTGGAGCATTTGTAAGTGAAATTATGGGTAGATTTTTATTCTACTCTACAGTTGTTCCATTAGGATTAGCAGGAAACTTTTTTGCAGGGAACCAAAGATAGCCGTAAGGCTATCTTTGGAGCTTAGAGCACAGAGCTAAGAGCCGAGAGCTTAGAGCTAACAAAGTAGCTTCGCTTTTATTTAAACGCGACGAAGTCGGATATTTAGCTCTAGGCTCTAAGCTCTCAGCTTTTTTCGAACCAAAGGGAGAAAAACAATGGATTTTATAAACAAAATTAAAAACTTTTTAGACAAAGATATAAAAGAGGATGAATACGCACTAGTTGATGACCCAATTTTTGGAAAAGTTGCTAAAGTAAAAGCACCAGATAAGTGGGTGAGAACAACGTGTGGTTATTGTGGTGTTGGATGCGGTATGTATATTGGGGTTAAAGATGGTAAGGCTGTCTACTCTAAGGGTGATCCAAAGCATCCAGTAAATCTTGGAACACTTTGTCCAAAGGGGCTTAGTGAGCATAAAATGGTTACGGCTCCAAGTCGTGCTAAAGGGGCTTTAATTCGTAAAGATGGGGCTTTACAGCAAGTTAGTTGGGATGAAGCCTTTAATAGAGTTGCTGTAAAGTTTAAAGAGATTAGTGCAAAGTATGGAAGCAAGGCAATTGGGGTTATCTCTACTGGACAGTTATTAACAGAGGAGTTTTATACTCTTGGTAAATTTGTGCAGCTAGGGCTAAAAACGAATAATTATGATGGCAATACAACACTTTGTATGGCAAGTGCTGTAATGGGTTATAAGCAGAGTTTTGGAAGTGATGGACCAGTAGGATGCTATGAAGATTTTGAAAAAGCTGATGTAATAATGCTCATTGGTGCAAATATTGCAGATAACCACCCAATACTCAAGCTTCATTTAATGAAGAATAAAAAGAATAAAAAGATAATTGTAGTAGATCCTAGAAAGAGTAAAACAGCCCAGATGGCCGATATCTATTTACCAATTAAACCAAGAAGCGATTTAGCTCTTATTAATGGATTATGCTACATCATTTTAGAGCAAGGTTGGGAGGATGAGAAGTTTATAAATGAACGAACCACAGGCTTTAAGGAGTTTAAAAAGCATATTTTAAATAACTATAAACCACAAGATGTAGCAGAAATTACAGGTATTGATGTTAAAACACTCTATGAGGTAGCAAGAAGTTACGCAACGGCTGATAGTGCTATGAGTGCGTGGACTATGGGGGTAAACCAAAGTGCTATTGGCACTGATACAGTAAGTGCAATTAACAACTTAGCTCTAATTACAGGAAATCTAGGCAAAGAGGGCTCTGCCCCTATGTCTATTACTGGGCAGTGTAATGCTATGGGGACAAGAGAGTTTGGATTTACTAGCTCAATTCCAGGATATAGAGACTATAAAAACGATAAAGATAGAGAGGAGTTTGCAAATATAATTGGGGTGGATGTTGATTTAATTCCAAAAGAGAGGGGATATGCATACCCGCAAATTATTGAAGCAATAGATAGAGGAGAAATTAAGGCTTTATGGGTAGTAGCAACTAATCCGCTTGTGAGCTTTCCAGACCAAAACAGATTAAGAAGTGCATTAAAAAAGCTTGATATCTTAGTGGTGCAAGACTCTTTTTTAAGTGATACCGCACAAATTGCAGATGTAGTATTTGGTGCAGCAACTTGGAGTGAAAAAGAGGGGTGCTACACCAATAGTGAAAGACGCTGCAACTGGGCAAAAAAGGCAATAGAGCCTTATGCAGATACCAAAAGTGATTTTGATATTATTAAAGAGTTTTCGAAATATTTTGATGGCGTACACGAAATGCTTTATAAAAATATTGAAACTCCAAGAGATGCCTTTGAGGAGATAAAAAGAGTAAGTAAAGGGAGACTTTGCGACTATAGTGGTATGAGCTATGAGTTAATGGAGGAGCTAGGTGGTATACAGTGGCCATGTAACGAGCAGTACCCAAAAGGAAAAAAACGCCTCTATACTAAAGAGATGCCATGCCCTACACCTGATGGGAAAGCAAGACTGCTGCCAGTTGATTGGAAGCCACTAAGTGAGGATATATGCGAAAGCTTTCCACTCATTTTAAATACTGGCAGAACCGTAGAGCAGTTTCATACTAGAACAAAAACGGGTACAATTGGCATATTAAACGATTTAGCTCCAGAAGCGTGGGTAGAGATGAATGAGTTAGATGCACAAAAACTGCAAGTTAAAAGTGGGGATAGAATCTCTATTAGTGGTAATCGAGGGAGAGTAGATAATATCGTTGTCAAGGTAGCAAATACAGTACGAGAAGGCACTATATTTGTGCCCTTCCACTTTAATAAGCAGCTAATAAATGCAGTGACTTTACCAGAGTTTGATGCAAAATCTTTTGAACCAAACTATAAACAGTGTGCAGTTCAGTTACACTCAAGTAGAGTTCCGCAAGGGATTAAGCTTCAAAAGCAAGAAATAATGGGGGAGATTGCCTATCAAAAAGAGCAAAATAGTATTAAAAGTTTGCATCAAAAAGAGGGTATTTCTTCGTAAAATGGGGCTAAAGTAGAGTATTTCTATTTGACATATTTTTACTCTTAAAGTTACATATTGACTATACTACTAGAGTAAAAATTGCTTGAAAGGATACTCTATGTTTAAAGAGTTCAAAGAGTTCTTAATAAAAGGGAATATGGTCGACATGGCCGTAGGGTTTATTTTTGGTGCGGCTTTTGCAACAGTTGTAAAGTCGCTAGTAGCAAATGTTATTATGCCACCTGTTGGAAAGCTCCTTGGAAATGTAGACTTTAGTAATCTCTTCTATGCATTAGATGGTAAAGAGTATGCATCTTTAAAGGCTGTTGAGAAAGCAGGAGCACCAGCAATTAAGTATGGTCTTTTTATAACTGATGTCATCTCATTTATTATCTTAGGCTTTATTATGTTTTTGTTTATCAAGGCATATAATAAGATGAAAAAGGCTGAACCAGAAGCAGCACCAACTGAAAAAGCTTGTCCAGAGTGTGCCATGAAGATTCCACTAGAGGCAAAAGTGTGCGGATATTGTGGCAATAAAGAGGTATAGATCTTTTTAGGGAGTATACTCCCTAATTATGTTATTAACTAAAGTTTCTGAATTGGCGGATTATATCTTCTTTTTGTGTATACTTCATAGTGTTATGTACTAAAAGATGCAACAGTTTAGTAGAAATCTAAGTGTTATAATTAGAGTTGAATAACTAAAATCTCTGAAAAACCATTGATTTCACTCAATGTTGATATAATTTTTTGCTTTGTGAACGCAAAAAATTTTTTAAACCCAAAATTTGCATTAGAGATTAACAACCTTTCGCAAATCATTTAGCTATGGGCATTTACAAAAATCCATCAATTAACCTATTGGTTAAGCTCGCAACCGTTGGGAACCCATACTTGCACAGTTTTTTGCATACACCCATAACCTAAGCTATACCAAATCTTTGCTAATCCTAATACAAAATTTGGGATAAAAAAGCAGTTGCTAAAACTTTTGCAAATATTAGTGGAATATTTAGGCTTTATCAATATAGGTGGTAAACAAATCAAGCAGGAAGCTATGGATGGTTGTGCTATAACTAATTGGTTTCCTAGCCTCCTAGATATTTAGCTCTTACTTCATCATTGCCTAAAAGATTTTTTGCTGCATCGTGTAGTGATATCGATCCATTTTCAAGAACATATCCATAATCAGCAATTTTAAGTGCTGCAAAGGCATTTTGTTCTACTAGAAGAATTGGAATATCGCTTTTTAGCTCTGTAATAATCTCAAAGACTTCACTAATAATTTTTGGTGCAAGTCCAAGACTTGGCTCATCAAGCATCAGCATTCTAGGTTTGCTCATTAGGGCTCTTCCAATTGCGAGCATCTGTTGCTCTCCACCACTAAGTGTACCACCTGCTTGGTTGATTTTCTGTTTGAGTCTTGGAAATTTTTCGTAGACTAGATTGCGAAGTGATTCAAAATCTTCATCGTTATTAAAAGCACCCATGCGAAGATTCTCTTCGACTGTAAGGTTAATAAATATCTTTCTCCCCTCTGGAACAAGTGAGAGTCCATGTTTAACTATTTTATGTGTAGCCATTTTACTAATATCGATACCATCAAATATAACAGACCCACTCTTTTTTACACTGTTAACTATGGCGTTAAGCGTAGAGGTTTTTCCAGCACCATTTGCACCAATAAGTGTAACAATTGTTCCAGCTTTTACATTTAAATCGATTCCTCTGACAGCTGCAATGACACCATAGTTTACTGTTAAATCATTTACTTTAAGCATGGCTAAAGTCTCCTAGATACGCAGATATTACCTTTTCGTCAACTATGGCATCTGCTGGTTTTCCTTCGAAAATTTTCGCTCCATAATCGAGCACTGTTAATTGATCACACATTCTATTGACAAATTTCATATCGTGTTCAATGAGAAGAATTGTTAGATTAAAGTCAGATTTTATCTTATGAATAATATTTGCGAGTTCATCTGTCTCTTTTGGGTTCATACCTGCTGCAGGTTCATCTAGAAGGAGTAGCTTTGGATTTGTAGCGAGTGCTCTAGCAATTTCAACCTTTCTTTGGTTTCCATAACTCAAAGCTGTTGCATTTGTGTTGGCAAACTCAGTAATTCCAAATATCTTCATAAGTTCATACGCCTTCTCTTTAATCTCCCTTTCACGTTTAAAGAAGCGTGGGAGTCGAAAAATTGCTTCGAAGTAGCTATAGTTTGCTTGTGCATCAAAACCAATAAGGATATTCTCGAGTACTGTCATGCTCTTAAAGAGTCGAATATTTTGGAATGTTCTTGCTATTCCTTTATAGACAACTTTATTTGGTTTTGTACCAGTAATATTTTTGTTCTCAAAAAAGACAAATCCTTTTGTTGGTTTAAGATTTCCTGTAATTATATTAAAGATTGTTGTTTTTCCAGCACCATTTGGTCCAATAAGTCCATATGTTTGCCCTTTTTGAACATTAAAGCTCAGCTCTTTGATAGCAGTTACGCCACCAAATTGCATTGTGATATTATCTATTTTTAAAATTGCATCACTCACCTAAATCTCCTTTTTAAGATGCCATGCTCTTTGAAAGCTTTGGTTGAGTCGTTTTGCTTGAGGGAGAAAAAATTTTCTCTCCTATCTTCTCTATCGAAGTGAGTTGGAAGTTTCATTTTTAACTCTTTCTTTTAAAGTAGTCAAAGATCTCTTTATCACCAAGAAGCCCTCTTCTCGCAAAGAGCATCATTATAATAAGTAGTATTGAGAAGACAACCATTCGCATTCCTGGATGGGCTCCAAAATCTTTGCCAAAGAGAATAATATTCTCATCTAAGAAGCGTAGCCACTCCATACCACCCATAACAAGTATAGTTGCTATGAGTGTACCGCTCATGCTTCCTAAGCCTCCAAGTACAATAATAATTAGAAGCTGGAATGTAAGTAGAAAGCTAAATTGATCTGGTGTGATTGTTGTAAGCATCGATGCAAGAAGGCCACCACCAACACCTTCGAAAAATGCAGAGGTCATAAAGGCGTATGTTTTCATTTTAAAGGTATTAATACCCATTGCAGTTGCTGCATCTTCATCATCACGAACCGACTTCATTGCTCGTCCAAATTTAGAGTTAATAATATGGATCATCACAATAAATGTAATGAGTGCAATAGTACCTATCCAGATAAAGTTAGCATTTGATGGAATATCATTAAGACCCATTGCCCCATTGGTATAAGCAGGGTTATTGATTGCAAAAATTCGAATGATAAAACCAAATCCAAGTGTTACAATTGCTAAGTAGTCTCCACGTACTCTAAAGACTGGAAAGGAGAGTAGAAGAGCTACTAAAGAGGCAGCAATCCCTCCAATAATAATAGCAGGTAAGAATTGTGCATGCATTTTTAAAATGATAGGGGCTGGATCGACTAGAGCAAACATATCTATCTTTGTATCTGCAGGAATGAGTAAAATTGCAGTAAAGTATGCACCAATGGCTACAAAGCCATTTGGTTCTAATGAAAATTGCCCTGCAACACCATTGATGAGGTTATAGCTAAGAGCTAAGATTGCAAATACAGCAATATTATTAAGAATGCTTAGGGTGTAAGAGTCAAAGTTATTTTGTGCATAGAGTATAAAGATGAGTGTTGCAAGAATGAGAACTATATTTCTTATAATCTTTTTCATAACTTACTCCTTAAAATCTTCCACGTTCTAGATCTTGCCCCATAATACCTGTAGGCTTAAAGAGGAGTACTAAGATTAGGAAGAAGAATGCAAAAGCATCTTTATAGCCACCAAGCTCAGGAAACATTGCAACTACAAATATTTCGGTAAATCCTAAAATAAAGCCACCTACAACTGCACCACCAACGCTTCCGATACCTCCAAGTACAGCTGCTGCAAAGGCTTTAAGCCCCACTATGATACCCATGAGTGGATCGATCGATGGATAACTAACTGCATAGAAAACTCCCCCAATGGCTGCTAAACTAGAGCCTATAATAAAGACAATCATAATAATTTTATCAGCATCGATACCCATGAGCTTCACTGTTTGTATATCGAAAGCTAGTGCTCGAATTGCCATACCATACTTTGTTTTGTAGAGGATCCATAAGACAATTGCTAAGATAAGGAGTGTTACTGTTGGGATAATAATTACAGAGATTGGAAGATAGATATTTCCTAAGTGGAAAATTTTGGTTAGATACTCTGGTGCTTTAAATGCTTTTGGTGTGCTTCCAAAGAGAACTGTAAAGAGGTTCTCTAAAAAGAAGCTGATTCCAATTGCGGTGATTAAAAGAGAGATTTTTGGTGCTTCACGAAGTGGTTTATAGGCAATTTTATCAGTTAATATACCAATTATAGCTGCACCTGCAATTCCAA
Source organism: Campylobacteraceae bacterium (assembly GCA_027083895.1). Lineage (GTDB taxonomy): Bacteria > Campylobacterota > Campylobacteria > Campylobacterales > Sulfurovaceae > JAADEQ01. The sequence continues at coordinate 1,160 of JALWMN010000229.1, read as the reverse complement.
TAATGAGTGCTGCTTCAAATGGGATACCTGATTGCATTGCAAAGAAGGTTAGGAAAGCACCTACCATCATGATATCACCATGAGCAAAGTTAATAAGCCTTAGAACTCCATAGACCATAGTGTAACCAATAGCAATAAGTGCATACATACTTCCAAGACTTGCACCATTAACCAATTGCTGTAAAAAGATGTCTAAATTCATAGATTGTGCCTTTGTGTTTCTATTGCAATACCCTTTTTAATAAAAGAGAATAGCAATAGAAACATTGCTCTTCCCAAAAATGGGAAGAGTATTTATGGGTTTACTGTAGTTTTATAGACAAACTTGCCATCTTTTACAGCATTAACAACTGCAGATTTTACAGCGTTACCATTTTCATCGATTGTAATGACGCCAGTAATTCCTTTATACCCTTTTGTTCCTCTTAGATTAGTATTGATACACTCTTTATCATCACTAGCTTTACCGGCTTTAATACAACTTTCCATTGCTTGAATAATCATGCCATAGGCATCTGCTGCAAGTGCACCCATAGAGTCTGCAGGTTTATTATATTTTTTATGGAATGCTTCAACATACTCTTTTGCCTCTGGTGAGCTAGCAGCAGCTTCGTTAAAGTGGTCTGTATACATAAAACCTTCAGCTGCTTTTCCAGCAATTTTAACTAGTTCTGGGAATCCAACACCATCAGCTCCGATAAATGGAGTTTTAATACCCATATCTCTTGCCTGTTTTACCATTAATGCAGCTTCAGGATAGTAACCAGTAAACGCGATAATATCTGGATTTGCTTGTTTGATAGCAGTAACTTGAGCGTTAAAGTCTTTATCGCCAGAGTTGATTAAAACAGTCTTTACAATCTCTCCACCACCTGCAGTGTATGCTTTTTTGAATGCTTTAGAGAGTCCTACTGAGTAATCTTGCTTAGCATCTGTAACAACTACCGCTTTTTTAAGACCATTATCGAGTGCATATTTTGCCATAACTGCACCTTGGAATGGGTCGATAAAACATGCTCTTGTTACATACTTCTTATCTTTTGTTACTCTTGGGTTTGTAGAAGCGTGTGTAATCATCGGAGTTTTTGCTTTTTCAGCAACTGGAGCCATTGCCATAGAGTTAGAAGAGGCAACTTCACCTAAAATTACAGCTACTTTAT
>JALWMN010000228.1 GCA_027083895.1 Campylobacteraceae bacterium | reverse complement strand
AATTTTATCTTTTCCTTGAATCTCATTTTGACTCATAAGGAGAGATGCCAATTTATAAGCAATCATATCAATCTCAAAGCTCTCTTGCAAATACTTCACTAAATCGATACCACTATCATAAACCTTTGCATCCATCACCTCTTCTATAATCTCTTCACCTTTTTTCGCTGCAACTGCTTCGATTCTTGGTATCTCTTTTGCAACAATTACACTCCCCACACTCTTTTGAATCTTCTGTAGTGATCGAAACTCCTCTGGAGTCACTAGAGAGATCGCTATCCCATCTTTTCCCGCTCGCCCTGTTCTTCCAATTCTATGTACATACGATTGGCTATCAAATGGAATATGGTAGTTAAAGACATGGCTTACATCATTGACATCTAAGCCTCTTGCAGCTACATCGGTTGCAATTAAAATCTCTAAAGAACCCTTTTTAAAATCTCTAATTGTTACTTCACGTTCTCTTTGGTTCATATCACCATGCAGCCCCTTACAGTTATACCCAATAGCATTAAGTGCCAATGCAAGTCTATCGACCTCTCTTCTCATTCGACAAAAAATTATCGACCTCTTTGGATTGTAGTAATCTATTAGTCGCCTTAAGGCATCATCTTTCTCCCGCTCATCAACAACATAAAACTCCTGTTTAATATTTGCATTTGTTACCTCTGTTTGCGTAATAGTAACACTCTTTGGCTCATATAAAATCTTCTCAGCTAAAACTTTAATCTCTTTTGACATAGTAGCAGAAAAGAGAAGTGTCTGACGCCTACTTGGTAAAAAGCTAAAAATCCTCTTTATATCATCTAAAAAGCCCATATCGAGCATCTCATCTGCCTCATCTAAAACAACAATAGCTGGATCGATATTAATCTTTTTACTCTCTAATAGATCAATTAAACGCCCTGGAGTTGCAACAACTACCGAAGCACTCTTAATATGCTCGATCTGCCTATTATAAGAAGCCCCACCATAAACTGTAGCACTCTTAATGCCAAGTGTTTGACCAAATCTATAAACCTCATCACTCACTTGCATTGCAAGCTCTCTAGTTGGTGTAATAATAAGGGCCTCAACACTTCCATCACATTTTAAGTTATTTAAAATAGGAAGTACAAAAGCTGCTGTCTTTCCAGTTCCTGTGTGGGCTTGCCCAATAAGATCTTCACCTGTAAGTATAAGTGGAATCGCCTCTTTTTGTATAGGGCTTGGCTCTCTAAAACCTGCATCTTTAATGGCTTTTGCCAACTCTGGTTTAAAATTAAAATCTTCAAATTTCATATCTTTTACTTTCTGTTATAATATTGTTTGCATTGAGATACCCAATTCTTACTCTTAGTATGCAAATGTAGCACTTAATCGTTATTGATAGAGACAAAACGAAGTAAAAGTAGAAACAAGTAGCCTTGCAAAACCTAAGCCGAAGTATAGCTTCTTTTTATTAATATAACTTTACCAAAATATAATGAGGTTTTTTATGGCAAAAAAGAGATTTATCTCATGGAATGTAAACGGTATCCGTGCAGTTGCACGAAAAGAGGCACTTCAATGGATCGATAACGACACCCCAGATATACTCGCCCTTCAAGAGATAAAAGCCCAAATCGACCAAATTCCTGATACTCTTTTTGAGCACCAATATAAAAATCTATATGTTAGCTCTTCGCACAAAAAGGGGCAATCTGGCGTAGCCCTTTTTACCGACATAACGCCAAGCTACACAAGCAACTGCTATGAAGTAGATATCTTAAAAGAAGGAAGAATTAACGAAATTCACTTTAATAATATCGCTTTTTTTAATGTCTACTTTCCTAACGGACAACGTTCGCAAGAACGCTTAGAGTATAAATTAAGCTTTTATAAGAGATTTTTTGAGTATATCGAAGCAGTTAGAAAAAAAGGGATGGATATAATCTTTTGCGGGGATATAAACACTGCCCACAAAGCTATCGACCTTGCAAGACCAAAAGAGAACGAAGATACTTCTGGTTTTCTTCCTATCGAGAGGGCGTGGATCGATAAAGTTGTAGCTGCTGGTTACATCGATACCTTTCGCTATATCCACGGTGAAAAAACAGAACAATACACATGGTGGTCTATGCGAACAAGAGCTAGAGAGCGA
>JALWMN010000227.1 GCA_027083895.1 Campylobacteraceae bacterium | reverse complement strand
ACTGCTTCGATTGCATATGGAAGCGAGGACGTTTTGGGTGAAGGTATTTTATTTTTGTAAAGCTATTTGCATATACTTGTAATCTTGTAGCATCTTCAGCGTGAAAGGTTGCGATGAGATATTCGCAGTAATCACTTTCGCTTTTGCAGTACTCTTGTATCTGTGAAATCAAAAGTGGCTCTTTACAAAAGTGCATTATTCGCATTCCAGGAGATTTAGGGAGTGCATTAAGGAGATTCGTGAGGCTATCCATCGTTATACTCCGCTAAGTTTTCTAAAAGTTGCTTATGGATAGTGCCATTACTTGCAACGATAATTGCTTTTTCAAAGCTATACTCTTTACCAAAGATATCTGTAACTTCACCACCAGCCTCTTTTACTATTAATATGCCAGCAGCTACATCCCATGGCTTAAGGTTGATTTCGTAAAAGCCATTGACTTTTCCAGAGCTAAGGTAGCAAAGATCGAGTGCAGCTGCTCCAAGGCGTCGAATATCTCGAATTTTAGGGAGGAGCCTTTCAAAACTCTTTACCACCCACCAAAACTCTTTTCCCATTTCATGTTTTACATATGGAAAGCCTGTTGCAATGATTGCATTTTGTAGATTTGCATCTTTGTTTACTTGTATCTTTTTGCCATTTAAGAAGGCACCTTGCCCACTTTTTGCACTATAGAGTTCATTGAGTATTGGATTATAGACTATTGCCTCTTGAGGTTTGCCTTTTGACCATATGCCTATACTTATGGCTAAGTGAGGGATCTTATGAACAAAGTTTGTTGTTCCATCTATAGGGTCAATAAAGATAGCATTTTGCGGGTTATTTCCACCCTCAAAACTCTCTTCGGCCACGATAGAGTAGTTTCTATAGAGTGGTTGGAGTTTCTCAATAAGAAATGCTTCGACAGCTTTATCGTATCTAGTTACAAGCTCTGTTGGGGACTTTTTGAAGGCTTCATTTTGGCCTTGATACCCCTCTTGGATAATTTTACCAGCCTCTAATACTATATTTTCTAATGTATTTAATCTTTCCATAGGAAGGATTATAACTGAAACTCTTTAATTTTTTGTATAATAGAGTCATGAAAAAAGTGATTGAAATTTTTATTATATTAGTAGCTCTTGGTGTATTGATCTATTTTAGTTTTAACTCATACACTACAGCAAAAGAGTTAGAGGGGATTAAGCAAGAATACTACGAAGCACAGATGGATATAGGGGAGCTTCTTCAGAGACGTTTCGATTCGTTACTCTCTGCAATTAGTTTTGGTGCAATTGGCAAGAAGAGTTCCAAAGTAGAGGATTTAGAGAGATTAAAAGCCAAAGCATTAATAGCACAAGAGGAGAATAGAAGAGTTACATTAACTCTTGGTGGAGTTTCAATTGCCATTTTATTGACATACTTTTTGGTGTCACTCAAAAGTTATGCACTTCTTTTGGGTTTTGCCTCTTTGGTAACACTTATATTTGGAATCTTTACACCAATTTTAATGATTGTAATCCATAAAAATGTTCACTATTTAGGGGATATTATTCTCTCATTTGAATCAAAAACAATTGCTGGAACTATTATGCATCTCTACTCTAATGGAAACTATCCTGTAGCAATTGCTATTTTACTCTTTTCAATTGTTGTACCATTTCTTAAAACCTTAAGTATGATTGCAGTGACTTTTTGGAGAGAGTTTCATATAGCACAAAGATTGGTAAGACTCTTTAAAGATTTAGGAAAATGGTCGATGTTAGATGTCTTTGTAGTAGCTCTACTCTTAGTTTACTTAAGTGCTGGAAGTACCGAAAATAGCTACTCTGAGATAGAAAGTGGTTTATATCTCTTTTTAATCTATGTAATCTTTTCTATAGTTACATCAATTGTAGTTGAGCGTTTACTTAAGCAAGGTATAGCAAAAGGAGAGCCTTAATTGCTGCTCCCTATAGAAGAATAAAAATAGTTTTGTGTAGCAAGTTGTTGCTCTTGAGTTGCATTGATTCTCTCAAGAATAGCATCTGTAAAAAGCTCTTGATGCTCACTAAGAGCATCAGCAATGAGCATAAATTTTGGATCTAAAAGTTTTTTTGTTCCAAAAACTTCTATAAAACTATTTCTATCCTCATAGAGTCTCTCTAAAT
>JALWMN010000226.1 GCA_027083895.1 Campylobacteraceae bacterium | reverse complement strand
CTTTTTTTTTTTTTTTTCGGTGGTGGAAGTTCACAAGTTGATAAGAGTTTTGAGGAGCTTGCTATTGAAGAGTTGGTGGAGGGGAAAGAGTTTTATGAAGAGGATTTATGTCAAGATCCTAAGTTTCGAAGCTATTTAATTCAGGATTCTGTTTTGGAGATTAAGAGCTACAGTGATAGTAATTATAGCGAACTCGTTGAGACTCTTAGCTACTCTATTCTCTCTTTTAAAGATGATGAGATGAAGATCAAAAAAGATGGTGATCTTTTAACTTGTACTGTTGGGTATGAGGTTACTGATAAAAGAGAGGTAACGATGCTAGAGTTAGATTGCGTTGATGCAAATGATACAGAGTCTACAAACACTCTTTTCTTTATCTCTTTTGATAGCAAAGAGAGTGCTCATAAAAATAGAAATGAGTGTCAATAGTTTTGCAGACTTAACCAATCTTTTCGGTTGCTTTAAATTTGCCCTCTTTGAGCTCTTGGAGGAACTCTTCTATAGAGTAGCGTATTCTATATTGTGGTGTCATAATATGGATAAGGATATCTTCTAAATCAACTACAATCCAATCGTCAGACTCATCTGCTGCAAGGATCTTTTCGCCAAGTTCTTTTGCAGCAACACGAATATGGTCATAGAGTGCTGCAGTGTGTCTTTCGCCTTTTGAGTTGGCAAGAATAACTGCTTTTGCGATGTAGTCACTCCCTTCAAGGTTAAAAGACTCTATCTCTTCAGCTTTATTTTTATCTAATACCTCTACTAACTTTTCAACTCTTGATTTTATGTCCATACTTAATCCTGATTTTTTGCGATATTATACACTTTTTGGACTTGCTTTCTAATTGAACTATCTACAAACTCTAGCTTTTTACCCTCTCTTATTTCGCTTGAGCTTATATCGATATTGAGAGGGAGGAGAGTGTAGTTTTGAAGTGCAGAAGTATCTAGTTCTTCATTTGGGCGGGTAGCAATGATCCACTCTATTTTACTATTGAGTTTTTCAAAATCTCTCCATTTTGTAATGCTCTTTAGATTATCGGCTCCTATGACAATTGCTTTGATGTTGTAGATTTTGCTAAGAGCATTGTAGGTTTCGATTGTATAGACTGGACGCTGTTGCAAAATCTCATAATCACTTACAACAATATTTGGGCTAGAAAAGAGTGTTTGGCACCATTTTAGTCTTTGCTTTGGAGTGGCATGAAAACTATCTTTAAAAGGGTTTTTATAGGTTGGAACAATTAAAACAGAGTCTATATTTGTTAGGTTTAAGAGTGATTCTACTATCTCTTGGTGTCCCTTGTGTGGTGGGTCGAAACTCCCTCCAAAGAGGGCAAAGTTTTTACTATTCATTATTATAATCCTTTTATAAAAGCTCTTAGCTCTATGCTCTTGGCTCTTCGCTAAAAAAAGAATGTTTCATTCTCTTTTTTTCTCTTATTGTATCATTTTGGGTACAATTTTAGCCCTTTTTGAGTAAAATATCTATAAAAAATGGAGAGTTGATGCGTACAATTAAAGATATAGATATTGCAGGAAAAACGGTATTTATTCGATGTGACTTTAATGTGCCAAAAGATGAGTTTGGAAATATCACTGATGATAGACGAATCCGTAAAGCCTTGCCAACTATTCGCTACTGTATCGATAGTGGATGCAAAGTTGTCTTGGGGTCTCACTTTGAGCGACCAGAACCAGGAAAGTATACTCCTGAGCACTCTCTAGAGGCGGTTGCAAAACGATTAGATACACTCTTGAAGATAAAAAACAGGCTCTATTTTGATGACTCTAAAGAGGGAGCAGTTATTACAAAAAAGGCAAAAGAGCTTTTTGCAAAGATGGAGCCAGGTGACGTGCTTCTTTTGGAGAATCTCCGTTTTGATGAGGGGGAGACAACAAATAGTGCTGACTTTGCAAAAGAGCTAAGTCAATTTGGGGATATCTATATAAACGATGCTTTTGGAGCGTGCCATAGAAAACATGCCTCGATCCATGCAATTACGCAGTTTTATACAAAAGAGACAAAAGCGGCTGGATTTTTACTTGCAAAAGAGGTAAATTTCTTTAGTAAGATGCTTAAAGATCCTGTTCGCCCATTTGTTGCTATTGTTGGCGGGAGTAAAGTATC
>JALWMN010000225.1 GCA_027083895.1 Campylobacteraceae bacterium | reverse complement strand
ATAACTTACTCACAATAAATTCAAACCCCTATTTTAGCTGATTTTAGATAAAATAGTCTAAAGTTTTTCACATAAGAGGCAAAATGAGTATAGGGAATCAAGTTTTAGAGAAGTTAAAAAAAGAGGTTAGCCAAAGCGAATATAATCGCTATATCAAAAACCTAAAGTATGATGCCTCCTCTTCAAGAGGTGACATAGCTGTCTTTACAGCAAAAAATATTCTAGCTGCAAAGTGGATCAAAACCCACTATGCAAAAAAGATTGCCCACCTCTTTGAGGTAGAGAGTGGAATCTCGCCTACAGTTATTATCGATGTTGAAAATAAAGAGCAATCAAAAACTATTACAAAAAAAAGATCGCAAGCTGCGATAAAGAGTAGCTCAACGCAACTTAACCCCTCATTTACCTTCAATAGCTTTGTTATGGGAGATTCCAATTCACTAGCTTACAATGTTGCACTCTCAGTCGCCCAAAATCCCGGTGAGCAGTATAACCCCCTCTTTATCTATGGAGGTGTTGGGCTTGGTAAAACACACCTTATGCAAGCTATAGGAAATAAACTCTATCACGATAATAAAAAAATTATTTACACAACTTTTGAGCAGTTTATGAACCGCTTTACCGCCCATCTTCGCTCTAAAACAATGGAGCGATTTCGAGAATACTATAGAAACTGCGATGTACTTTTAATCGATGATATCCAATTTATCTCTCGCAAAGAGCAGACACAAGAGGAGTTTTTTCACACCTTTAATGAGCTCCACTCTCTTGGCAAACAAATAGTCATCACCTCCGATCGCCCTCCAAAAAAGATTGCCGGTTTAGTCGATAGGCTCAAGAGCCGCTTCGAGTGGGGTATGCTAGTCTCTATCAATCCACCTGAACTCGAGACAAAGATTGCCATTATCCAAAAAAAGAGTGCCCTTAATGGCATCCGATTAAGCGATGAAGTAATCCACTTCCTAGCTTCCAATCTTGGAAGCAATATTAGGGAGATAGAAGGAACTATTATCAAACTCAATGCAATGAGTTCATTATTGAGGCAACCAATCACCATAGAGTTTGCAAAAAATACAATCGCCGACTACCTCCAAGAGAAGAAAAAGAGTGTCTCAATAGAATCAATTATAGAGAAAGTTGCTGAAGAGTTTAACCTCAAACCTACTGACATTCGCTCAAAAAAACGGGCTAAAAAGATTGTGGAAGCACGAAGAATCAGTATCTACCTAGCAAGACAACTCACCCAAAACTCTATGCCACAAATTGCAATCTATTTTGGAATGAAAGATCACTCAGCAATCAGCCACGCTATGAAAAAGATTGAAGAGATCATTGAGAGTGATGAAAATCTTAAAGTCTTAATCGAAGAGATTGCAAATAAAATTCAAGCAAACACAAACTAAAAGGTAAAAAGTAGATCAAAACTTCACTCAAAAGTAGCAATAAATTTGCCTTAAACAAAAAAAAAGGTATAATACAAAAAATCTAAATGTGAATAAGTTAAATAGTAAAAAGAGCACTAAAGAGTTAAAAAAATGGATGCTCAAAACACTTTTTCACATAAAAAGATCAAGATACTAATACTACTAACTATAAGTTAAATAAAGAGGAAGCAGCATGAAAATTGCAACACGAAAAGATATTATCGAATCGATATTAATCAATACACTCCCCTTCTTAGAGAGAAAAGATGCAACAAATATCACCTCACATATCTACCTTGATGCATCTTCAGATAGTGTTACTATTCGCTCAACAGATAATGAAATAGGTCTCCAAACCCAAAGCGATCAATTCACAATCAAAGAGCCTGGAATCTTTACTGCCAATGGAAAAAAACTCCTTGATATTGTAAGAACCCTCCAAAACGATATTATCGAATTTGAACTCCAAGAGCAAAACCTCATTATTAAACAGAAAAACACAAAATTTAAACTTCCTACTTTTAATCATGAAGAGTATCCAAGCTTTCCAACAATTGAGAATAAAGCAGAAATTTCACTAGATTCATTTGAACTTATTAAAAGCCTTAAGAAAATTATTCCAGCAATCGATGTAAATAATCCAAAATTTGAACTTAATGGTGCTCTTTTAGATATCCATAGCGATAAAACACTCTTTGTAGGTACAGATA
>JALWMN010000224.1 GCA_027083895.1 Campylobacteraceae bacterium | reverse complement strand
CTTTAACTAAATGTCCCTTTGCTAGACCGCCAATTGCAGGGTTACACGAACTAGCTCCAATTTGCTCTGCTAAGATTGTTATCATTAAGGTTTTTGCACCCATACGTGAGGCTGCACTTGCTGCTTCAATACCTGCGTGTCCACCCCCAATTACTATTACATCATACTCTTTAGCCATATCTCTACCTATTTTGCTATAATATTTAGCGAATTATAGCCAAAATAAGGAAAATTATGTTTACAGGGCTAATTAGAGAAGTAGCAAAGGTAGAGAGCTTTCAAAATGGGAAACTAAAAGTGCTCTCAAAACATAAAGCAAAGGTTGGTGATTCAATTGCGATTAATGGGGTTTGTCTTACGGTAACAGAGACTTTTGATAGAGGCTTCTACCTTAATGTTGCAAGCGAGACACGAAGGATAGTTGACGATAGCAAATTTCAAGGTTTTGTGCACCTAGAGCCAGCTATGCAGATGGGCGATAGATTTGAAGGACACATTGTCCAAGGGCATGTAGATTGTATTGGCGAAGTTGTAAGGATTCATAGCCATGGTAATGGAGTAGACTACTATATCAAAGTGCCTCAAGATCAGATAAAATATATTGTACCAAAGGGTTCGATTACAATTGATGGTGTATCGCTTACTGTAAATGATGTCTACGAAGAGAGTTTCCGTTTAACAATTATTCCTCACACACTCGAGAACACTCTTATTAAAAATTATAAAATCGGTACAAAGGTAAATATAGAGACCGATATGTTTGCTCGCTATATAGAGCATATTTTAGCTAGAAAAGAGAGTAGTAAAAAAGGCTTAAGCTGGAGCGACATTGAAGCTATTAGTATGAGTTATTAGTATTGGTGTGGGTGTGAGTGTCAAACCGCATAAAAGCTCTAGGCTCTTAGCTTTCTATACAATTGGAGGTTACAATGAATATATACGATTATAAAATTCCAAGTATTGGTGAAGATTTTACAACACTTTTTGAAAAAGAGAAGATAAAAATAGTACGAATTGTAAGCTCTGATACTTTAGAGACAAAAGAGTATTGCCAAGAAGAGGATGAGTTTGTTATTTTGTTAGAGGGGAGTGCCAAACTCGATATAGAGGGTAGGGTAGTAACACTTAATAGAGGTGATACTCTCTTTATACCTGCAGAAACTAAACATAGGGTTTTGCTTGCTCAACAAGGTACACTTTGGATAGCGATACACTTTACTCCCTAAAAAGGTAAATATATTTTGTCTATTAACTCATTATACTCATCTTCTAAAGAAGAGTCGATTGTAATACCACCTCCACTATGGTAGTAGAGTTGACTCATCTCTTTTGATATGGCACGAATCATAACAGCTGATTGTAGCTTTTTGCCATCATAGATGCCAAATACTCCTGTATAGAGTCCTCTTGGTGCATTTTCGACACTCTCTATAATCTCGAGAGTCTTTCTTTTAGGAGTTCCGCTAATAGAGCCTGCTGGAGTGAGGGTATCGAGGATATTGCCTATTTGTTGGTGCCAATTCTCAGGAAGATTTGCCTCTATTTGCGAGCTTACTTGTAGCAGCTCTTTTGTACCTGCTTTAATTTTATCGATATATCTAAATTTTGTAACTCTTGTTTTTGTTGCAACCATATTAAGATCGTTTCGCATTAAATCGACAATCATTGTGTGCTCTGCACTCTCTTTTAGATTGTTTAGAATGCTCTCTTTGGCATTGGGGAGCGAAGCGTCTATTGTGCCCTTCATAGGGTAGGTAGAGATTCTATTGCCTTCAATTTTAATAAAGCACTCTGGAGAGAAGCAGACAAAGCTATCTTCTATTAAGAGTTTGTAGGGGGCTTTCGCTAGTGTAAAGATTTCACTAAGGGTAAGATTGGTCTCAATTTGGCTTTTAAAGGTTAAGTTAAGTAAGTAGGTATTACCCTGCTTAATCTCTTCTATTACGCGGTTAAAACTCTTTTTATACTCTTTTAAGCTAATGGGGTACTTTTTAAGATCTACCTTTTTATCTAAGTCTACACTCTTTTGGCAATCAAAACTGTAAGCGATTTTCCCATCTAGATTTTTGAGTGATTCAGCGTAGATTTTACTTTTATCGTATGAGATTATAAAGAGAAACGGCTCTTTTTTTAAGCCAAGA
>JALWMN010000223.1 GCA_027083895.1 Campylobacteraceae bacterium | reverse complement strand
GAGTGATCACTTTAGAGTTACTCCAAAGGAGATTTTAGAGTTTAAGAATGTAGTCTATTTAGGAACTTTTTCAAAAGCCTTTGGGCTTGGTGGAATGCGAATAGGCTATGGTATTGCTCATAAAGATATTATCGATGTTCTCTATAAGGTGCGACCACCTTTTAATATTACAACACTTTCGCTTTTAGCAGCTATTGAGGCAAGTAAAGATTTTAACTTTGTAAAGATGAGTGTTGCTAAGAATAGAGAAGAGATGCTCCGTTATGAAAAATTTGCAAAAGAGTATGCACTTGAGTATATTCCAAGCCAAACCAATTTTATAACCTATCTTTTTGATGCGTCATATAACTCATCTACAATTGCTACAAACTTAATGAAACAGGGTGTAATTATTCGAGATTTGGCAAGTTATGGTTTAAATGCAGTACGTATTACAATTGGAAGACCTGAGCAAAATAGTAGGCTCTTTGAAGTTTTAAAAAGAGAGATAGAGTAGTAGAGATGGCAATGATTGAAAGAAGTAAGGAGAGTACAATGCGAGATATTAAAAGCTATTCTATTGCAGAACTTGAAGAGCTCGCATCGAATATTCGGAGGAAGATTTTAGAGACAGTAAGTAAAAATGGTGGGCACTTAAGCTCAACACTAGGGGCTGTTGATTTAATTATTGCAATGCATTATGTCTTTGATGTAACAAAAGATCCATTTATCTTCGATGTAAGCCATCAAGCTTATGCCCATAAGCTGCTAACGGATCGATGGGAGAATTTTGATACACTTAGACAATTTGGTGGTATTTGTGGATATACCTCTCCAAGTGAATCACCATATGACTACTATAAGGCTGGTCATAGTTCTACCTCTATCTCTCTAGCTGTAGGTGCTGCAAAGGCAATTAAGCTAAAAGGAGAAGATCGAATACCAGTTGTACTTATTGGGGATGGCTCAATGAGTGCTGGCATGGTTTATGAAGCATTAAATGAGCTAGGAGAGAGAAAGTATCCTGTTGTAATTATATTAAATGATAATGAGATGTCAATAGCAAAACCAATAGGGGCAATTAGTCGCTATCTCTCCAAGAATATGGCAAGTCCACTCTATCAGAAATTTAAGAGTAAAGTTGAGAAGATGTTAGAGGGAATGCCAGAGGGTGCAAGTTATATTGCGAAAAAGTTTGAAGAATCACTGCGTTTAGTAACACCTGGAATTCTTTTTGAAGAGTTGGGATTAGACTATATAGGTCCAGTAGATGGACACAATTTAGAGAGTCTAATAGAGACTTTGACAATTGCAAAGAATCTTCATAAACCAATTGTAGTACATACGCAAACTATTAAAGGAAAAGGGTACCATATCGCAGAAGGGCCGCATGAGCATTGGCATGGAGTTGGTCCATTTGATATTGAGAGTGGAAAGAGCTTTAAAAAGAGTGGCAAAAAGAGTGCGACAGAGATTTTTGGCAGTTATTTGTTGCAGTTAGCTAAAAGCAATGAGAAGATTGTTGGTGTAACTGCTGCAATGCCAAGTGGAACTGGTTTGAGTAAGCTGCTTCAAGAGTTTCCAGAGCGATTTTGGGATGTAGCTATTGCAGAGCAGCATGCAGTAACCTCGATGGGACCTTTGGCCAAAGAGGGGTTTAAACCATTTTGTGCAATCTATTCTACCTTTTTGCAAAGAGGGTATGATCAGGTAATCCATGATATTGCACTGATGAATCTAGGAGTTGTCTTTGCAATCGATAGAGCAGGTATTGTAGGAGAGGATGGCGAGACCCACCAAGGGGCATTTGATATTAGTTATCTGCGACCTATACCAAATATGACTCTTGCTGCACCATTTAATGAAGATAGTTTTAAAAAATTATTAGATTTTGCTTTAGATTTTAAAACTCCATTAGCGATACGCTATCCTAGAGGTGCATTTTTAGCTGATGAGCTTGAGGTACCACCTTACGAGCTTGGAAAGTCGCATTTAGTGCAAGAGGGTGAAGAGATCCTCTTTATTGGCTATGGTAATGGAGTTGGAAGGGCTCGACTAACTGCAAATGAGATGCCTCACTTTAAGCCAGCAATTCTTGATTTACGCTTTGTAAAACCACTTGATAAAGAGCATTTAAGAGAGTTGGCTCGAAAGTTTAAAAGATGGTATATCTTTAGTGAT
>JALWMN010000222.1 GCA_027083895.1 Campylobacteraceae bacterium | reverse complement strand
CAGACTCAGTTGATGAGGTTGTGAAGCATTTTGAAGATTACGATTTGGTTGTTATGCCAATTACAGATGTTTATGGTAAGCTTATTGGGCGGATCACTTCGGATGATATCTACGACATAATCGAAGAGAGAGCTACTGAGCAGATCTATAAGATGGCTGGGGTTGATGATGAGAGCGAAGAGGAGAGAGAGGTAGGAGCTATTACAAAAAAGAGAGCTATCTGGCTTGGGATCAACCTCTTTACAGCGATTGCCGCCTCGTTTGTAATTGGGCTGTTTGATAAGACAATAGAGGCCTATGTTGCTTTAGCTGTATTGATGCCAATTGTTGCTTCGATGGGTGGTAATGCTGGAACGCAGAGTTTAACAGTTATGGTACGTCAATTAGCTCTGCAAGAGATCAATTGGCATGAGGCAAAAGCTGCGATTGTGCGAGAGGTTGTTGTTTCGCTTCTGAATGGTTTGATCTTTGCAGTAGTGATGGGGCTTATAGCCTATGTGTGGTTTCATGATTATAAGCTTGGCATTGTTATTGGAGCAGCTATGGTTATTAATCTGCTTTGTGCTGGGCTCTTTGGAGCAACAATTCCACTTATGCTTAAAAAGATGGGGATCGATCCAGCAGTTGCAAGTAGTGTACTTTTAACAACAGTTACCGATATTGTGGGCTTCTTTGCCTTCTTAGGCTTAGCAAAAGTGATACTTCTATAAAGGGAAGAGATGGAGTTTAAGGTAGAAGATTTTCACTGTCAAGAGCTTAAAGAGGGGAAGTATGTTAAGCCCTGTTTTGCAAGCTATAGGCTCAATAATGAGGAGCGAAACTGGGAGATTGTCAAAGCTAGCGATAGTGTTGCAATACTTATTTTTAACGAAGAGAGCAACGCTTTTGTTTGTGTGCGGCAGTTTAGGCCTGCAGTCTATATGCAAGATAGAGCTACTAATGGGGTAACAGTTGAGCTTTGTGCTGGTATTTTAGATAAAGATTTAAGTATTGAAGAGACTGCAAGTGAAGAGATTTTAGAAGAGTGTGGTTTTAGAGTGGAGCCTTCTAAGTTAGAGAAGATTACCTCTTTTTATACCTCTGTTGGTTTTGCCGGTTCTAAACAGTATC
Organism: Campylobacteraceae bacterium; assembly: GCA_027083895.1. Classification (GTDB taxonomy): domain Bacteria; phylum Campylobacterota; class Campylobacteria; order Campylobacterales; family Sulfurovaceae; genus JAADEQ01. The sequence goes on along the minus strand of JALWMN010000222.1, from coordinate 1,071 downwards.
TCTATTTTGCTAAAGTTGATGAGAGTATGCGAGTAAGTAGCGGTGGAGGTGTTGTAGGAGAAGAGATGATAGAGGTTATTGAGATTCCTCTAAGTAGAGCCAAAGAGTTTATCTTTGATGAGTCGATTCCAAAAACACCAGGACTCCTTTTTGCGTTTTCTTGGTTTTTAGCAAAGGAGCAAACGTGAAAGAGGCAATCTTTGGTGGGGGCTGCTTTTGGTGCATAGAGGCAGCTTTTGAAGTAGTTGATGGCGTGATTGATGTAGAGAGTGGCTATGCAAATGGGCATCTTAAGAATCCAAGCTATAAAGAGGTATGCACAGATACAACAGGGCATGCAGAGGTTGTTAAGATAACTTATGATGAGAGTAAAATAGGCTACCAAGATCTATTAGATCTCTTCTTTAAGATACATGACCCAACCACACTCAATAGGCAAGGGGCAGATTATGGTTCGCAGTATCGCTCGATAATTATTACTTTAGATGACGAGCAAGAGCAAATTGCAAAAGAGTATATTAAGAAGCTTCAAGAAGATTATGAGAGAAAAATAGTTACAAAAGTAGAACCACTCAAGTGCTATTACAGAGCCGAAGAGTACCACCAAGACTATTTTCAAAAAAACCCATACCAGCCCTACTGCATGGCTGTAGCTGCCCCAAAGGTAGAAAAGGCAAAAGAGTGGATGCAAAGGAGGAAAAAATGAGTTTTTCTAAAAATGTTTTATTAGGATTGAGTACTCTTTTTCTTATTGCTTGTAGTACGCAGCAGCAAATGATAACATCAAATGTTGAGCCTAGTGAAGAGTTAGTTGCTCTAAAGAGTGATGTAGTTAAGGAGCCAAAAGAGATAATAAGTGTGAAAAAAAAGAGTGATGCTATAAAGAGAAAAAGAGTGGAGCAATCGAAAGTTCTAAGAAGAGCTAAAGTAAAAGAGGTAAATGCGAAGAAACCATTAGAGGTTGCTCGTGTCTGCTTTGATAAAAAGGGAGTTGCACACAATTGTAACCACAAAATTCCTAAACCATATATTCCTAAAGAGGAGAAGCCCTATCTTGAATAGGGTAACTCA
>JALWMN010000221.1 GCA_027083895.1 Campylobacteraceae bacterium | reverse complement strand
GTGCAGGGCTTATGCCTCTTCGTGGACAAAACAATGTGCAAGGGGCCTGCGATATGGGCTGTTTGCCATACTATGCACCAGATTACCAAGAGCCAAAAGAGATAGGCTTAATGACCCCACAACTAATAGATCAGATGCTAGAGGGTAAGGTAAAAGCTCTTTTAAATATGGGCGAAGATATTACCCATATCCACCCAAATGTAAATAAGACGGTTAAGGCGATAGAGAATTTAGAGTTACTTATTGTCCAAGAGCTCTTTATAAACGATATTGCAAGCAGGGCAGATATTGTTTTTGGAGTGAAGTCGGCTTATGAGAAAGAGGGTGTTTATGTTAATGCGATGCGTCGTCTGCACCTTTCGCAACCACTTGTAGAGTGTGACTTACCTGATGATTGGGAGGTTTTGCAAGCTATTGATAACAAGATGGGTGGAGAATTTAACTACAAAAGTAGCGAAGAGATATGGAACGAAGTTCGCGAGGTTGCCCACCGTCGCTTTAGTGGAGCAGCATACTATAGGCTTAAAAGACACAGTAAAAGGGGTATGCAGTGGCCAATATATCATGAAGATACACCTATTTTGCACCTGCTCGATTTTAGAACCGAAGATGGATTAGGCAATTTTATCTATAACCAGTGGGAGAAACGAGGAATGGTTGCAGAGATTTTAGCTGGAGAGTTTAATAAAGACCCACTTAAAGGGTGGTACTTAACTACTGGGCGAGTTTTGCCTCACTACAATAATGCTGCTCAAACAAAGCGGAGCCAAAAGCTTATTACCAAGTATGATAGAGATATCCTCTTAGCACCACCAAGTGCCAAGGTGCTATTTGGCGAGCAAGTGGTTTTAAAGAGTGAAAATGGAGAGAGTGAAGTGTTAAGTGTTAAGTATAGTAATACTATAAGAGAGGGAACACTCTTTTGTACATTCCATCATAGTAGTTCGAAAATTAATGCCCTCTTTGGTGATGAGTGTGATAGCTATGTAATGACGGCACGTTTTAAATCTTTAAAGGTGGATGTAGTTCCTGTAGGAAGTGGGATTCCATGCTCTTAAATAAAATTTTTGGAAAAGAGAGTGAAGATAGAGCAGTTACATTTTTACAGAAGAGAGGTTTTGCAATAGTGGAGAGGAACTTCTATGCAAGTCGCCTTGGTGAGATAGATATTATTGCAAAAAAAGGGGATGTTTTACATTTTATTGAGGTAAAGGCTTCACAAGGGAGTTTTGAGCCAATTTATAATATTACTCCTCAAAAATTAGAAAAGATTATAAAGAGTGCACACTACTACTTAAAGAAGAAACGGCTCAATTTTGACTGGTGTATTGATGCTCTTATAGTAAAAGATGATACAATAGAGTTTATAGAAAATATTACTCTTTAGGTGGTTTAATGGAATTAGATCAAGATCAGATAGAGCAGTTTGAGCGTGATGGATTTCTTCTGATGAGAGGTTTTTTAGAGAAGCGAAATTGCGAAATTATTAAAGAGATTGCAAAGGTACACTTAAAGTATGCAATTGAGCCAATTGAGACTGAGTCGGAGTATATAGGTATCAATGATGAGCGATACAAAAAGAGTATACGGAGATTACGACAAGCTTATGATAGAGATATAGTTTTTAGAGAGTGGATGGAGAATAGAGAGATCCGCCCAATTTTGCAGCAACTCTTAGGAGAGAGAGCAGTTTTGGTAACTGCTCACCACAATTCAATTATGACAAAATTGGCTCATACCTCAACACAAACCTGTTGGCATCGAGATAGTCGTTACTGGAGCTATAGTGGTAAAAATTTAATAAGTGTATGGTTGGCACTAAGCGTTGAGAATAGTCAAAATGGGGTCTTAGAGTTTATTCCAGGAAGTCACAAAATGGTTTTTGATAACGCCTCTTTTGATGATAAAAGCTTTTTTAGAGTCGATAGAGAGGAGAATCAAAAGGTGATTGCACAAAAGGTCTCTTTTGATTTAGAGGCTGGCGATATTGTGCTTTTTCACTCAGAGCTGCTCCATCGTGCAAATGCAAACAGAAGTGAAGAAGATAAAATTTCGTTTGTTTATACAGTAAAAGGAGAGAGTGTAAAAGCCATAGAGGGTACTCGAAGTAGCAAATTCAAAGAGATTCCACTTTTGTAACTCTGCTTTAACTAATCTTTACATAAGTGATGCTATATTCTCTTTTGCA
>JALWMN010000220.1:1869-2201 GCA_027083895.1 Campylobacteraceae bacterium | reverse complement strand
GTGTTCCATTATAATCTTTAGCAATAATTTCGCTTAAGTTGCGAATTGTAGGTACCGCTTCACCGGCTCCAAACTCTATAATAGCAAGCTTACTGTCGCCAATTTGTTGCAAAAAATTACTAAAGTGTGCACGCTGCTTAGCCTCTCTATGCTCTAGCCAGTTCCAGTCGCCAAACATTAAGATATTGGGCCTTGCAACTGCTTTGCACTTTTTACAGTAGGGGAGGGGCTCTTGTGCCTCAAAGCGATCCATATCAACACTTACCTCTATCTTTTGTGCACTCCAGATATCGCTTGAGCAAGGCTTTATACATTGCATATAGTGGATAGAG
>JALWMN010000220.1:473-1859 GCA_027083895.1 Campylobacteraceae bacterium | reverse complement strand
CATTGGAGGTAACAACAAAGTAATCCTTTTTATTTTGAGCACTTTCTAGTAGTTTGTAGTAGCCATCGTGTGGCTTTGTCTCTCTATAGAGTTTTAATCGGTGTCCATAAAATGCCCATGCCAACTTTGGATTCTCCTCAAACCATCTTGGGTTTGCCAACTCTTGAAAGTTTAATCCGAGTCTTTTTGCAATGGGGTATGCCCTCCAAAAGCCCTCTACTCCTCGAAAATCTGGTAAGCCACTATCTACCCCCATGCCTGCTCCTGCAGTAATGAGTAGATACTCCGCCTCCTCTATAGCCTTTTTAGCTCTCTTTATCATCTCCTCTCCTTCAATGGAGTATATTTTAACATAAATTCAGCTACAATGGTAAACCAAAGATTACGAGCCAAGCTCTTAGAGATTATAGATTCGGTAGAATGGTTTGTATCGATTTTAAAAAGAGAGAGAAATGAAAAAAATTGCAACTTTACTGCTTCTGTGGCAATCACTATCCTTTGCATTTTTAATAGATAGTAAGCAAGTAATGGTGAGCATAGGGGAGAGTAAGGATCATGCTCATATTAGTATCTACCGCCTTGGAGTTCGGGAAAATTTTAGACAGAAGTGGTTTAAAAGCAGTATTGGGTACTTAAGTGGTTATTATGAGTTGAGTGCAAACTACTGGATTAAAGGAAGAAGTAGCAACTTTGGTATAGCCCTCTCGCCAGTCTTTACCTATAATTTTACCTTTTTACAAACTACTCTACAACCATATATCGAGGGTGGCATAGGGGGCTCTTTATGGACAGATACAATGATCGCTACTCGAAATGTCTCGAGCCACTTTTTGTTCGAAGATAGAATAGGAGCAGGGGTTCGTTACAAAGGTTATGATTTAAACTTTCGCTATATGCATTATTCAAATGCGGGCTTGGTAAAGCCAAATAGTGGCATCGATATTTTTATGCTTTCACTAAGTTTTCACTACTAAAGTAGTGCTCAATTTCGCTAAAGTGGTTACAGATAACTGTTGGTGCAAACTCCTTTAAGTTTACTCCTTGGTTGTAGCCATATGTAAGGGCAATAGAGTCGATATTTGCAGCTTTAGCGGCCAAAAGATCATTTTTAGAGTCTCCAACCATAACTGCTTTTGCAGGAGCGATATCAAGTTGCTTGCAAATAGTGAAGAGAATCTCTGGATCAGGCTTCTTCTTTGCTACAGAGCCAGCTCCTAGGCTGAGGCGAAAGTATTTTTCTATATTGAAGGATTGGAGCATTTTGCCAACAAACTCTACAGGCTTATTGGTGGCTAGAGCAAGTGTATAATTTTGAGCAAGTTTTCTAAGTGTAGCTTCTACTCCATCATAGAGAGTTGCATGCTTTGTTAAATTTGCTCCATAAAT
>JALWMN010000220.1:0-463 GCA_027083895.1 Campylobacteraceae bacterium | reverse complement strand
AATCATATGTAGGGAGTTTTAGTTGCTCTAGAGTCTTATTGAGTGCATAGGCTAAAGAGGGGGCACTATCAATGAGTGTACCATCCATATCGAAAATAATCAACTCTTTTTTTGAAAACATAGCTACTCCACTTTTTGTGCAGTTGTACCATAAAAATATTAAGAGCCTCTTTATTATTTGGTTACATTATCTATCGATTCTAGACAAAAACCTTCATAACTCTTTTTTAAATGAAATTGTGCGTTTTAAGACAACTTTGTTAATAACTCTAATAGAACCTATTGGTGTCTCAATAGTGCGATAGTACTCTTTTTTACTCTTTTGTTTCATATCGATAGCTGTTGTTTCTGGGAGCTTTATTGTAAGTGGGGTGTCAAAATACTTATGAAAGATCTGCTCAATTATTTGTGTATCTTCTAACTGTGTTACTTGCAGTTCTTTATAACTTCCTTTCTGTAATCC
>JALWMN010000219.1 GCA_027083895.1 Campylobacteraceae bacterium | reverse complement strand
GGGGCAGGCTTTTATATCTTTATCCCAAAACAGTAGACTATTTTATTAAGTTACTTATAAAGAGGTTTGGCTCTTTTTTTCCAACAATCGCTAAACCTAAGAGACCACTTTTGATGTTTATTGGATGAAACCCCTTTTTTGCAAGGTATCTGCTTATCTCTATTCCTTTTTGACCAGTAGCTGAGCAGATAATAATTTTACTCTCTTTATATGGTTTTAGAATAGAAAGTTTTGCCTCTAGTTGATTGTATGGAACTGAGATTGCATTACGAATATGTCCCTTTTTGTAAGCTTGAGTGTCGCGAATATCGATAATTGGGTAGCGATTCTCTTTAATTAATGCAAGAGCTTCAGTAGCAGAGATAGACTCAAAGGGAGCGAAGATCCACCCCTTAATATAGGCAACCCAAAAGGCTGTTGCTACCATTGCAAATAGGTATACAACTTTATAATTTTTCTCTAAATAGTGGAGCAGATTCATTTTGACTCCTTTTTTTTAACGATTTATGATACCCTACTAATATGAAAACTTTCTTGAATTTGATACTCTTAGGAGTTGTTGCACTTCTATTATATTTTTTATGGAGTTATATGCATACAGAAGCACTCAATAAAGCTACGACAAGTCTACCTAAGAGTACAAATAGTAGCAAACTTAGTGGCAGTGAGCGGGTAGCTATTATAAAGTATTTGCAAAAGAGTGGGAATGGGATAGCAATTCATCAAGAGAAGAAGCAAGTATTTCAGAAGACTCAAGTTGATAGTGAACAAAATAGCACTAAATTAGAAACTTTTGGTAAGCGTGTTGATAAAGATCGAAGTAAGAAAGCTCATCTTACTATAGAATCTATACTTAAAAGCAAGAGTAGTGAAGTTATGAAGAAACCAAAAGATTTAGAGGGTGTAGCTGAACAAAATGGTAGTATACAACAAATTGTAGAGCTTGAGAGCAATAGAACCCAAGTTGCTAATGACGAGAATAGTAGTAGAGTTAGTAATACAAAAGAGAGTGATGAGAACTATACAATATATGGAGAGTTACCACTGCCAAAGATTTCTAAAAGTAAAAAGAGTCAAAAGAAGCAAACATTACCATCACTTGCAAAGAAGAGTCTTTGGTTAAAGGCAAAAAGAGAGCCACTTAAAGTTGCACTCAAGCGAGTTGGGGCAAGGGTAGGGGATCATATATTTATCCGTATTTTTAAGAAGAGTAGCGAGTTAGAGGTGTGGATTAAGCCAAAGAAATCGAGTCGCTATAAGCTCTTGAAGATATATAGAATCTGCAAATACTCAGGTGGACTTGGCCCAAAATTGATGCAAGGCGATAAAAAGAGTCCAGAGGGATTTTATAGTGTTAATTACTCTGCACTCAATCCACATAGCAACTACCATCTCTCTTTTAATTTAGGTTTTCCTAATCGCTACGATAGGTACCATGGCTATACTGGTAGCTACTTAATGGTGCATGGTAAGTGTAAATCTGTTGGATGTTATGCAATGGGTGATAGAAATATTGATGATATCTATATGTTGGTAGAGAAGGCACTTTTAAATGGGCAAGAGAGTGTGAGTGTCCATATCTTTCCATTTCGTATGACAAAGATCAATTTAGCTCGCCATAAAAAGAGCAGGTGGTATAAGTTTTGGATGAATCTTAAAGAGGGGTATGATGCCTTTGAGAAGAGCCATAGGGTGCCAACAATAGATGTAGTCAATGGTCGTTATAAGGTAGTTGATGGAGGGGGATGGAGAGTTAAGAATTAAGAGTTATGAATTGTGAATTGAGGGGTTTGGAGTTTTTTAACTCCTAGCTTCACCCTAAGTTTTAGCATTTTATCGGAGTAGAATACTTTTGAGAGATTGATTATTTGCTTTGAGGTGGAGTATTTGCTCGCTTCTTAATTGCATTATTGTAGGCTCTTTGGAGCTCATCATCACTTATCATACCTGTTAAGATATTGCTCACTGAGCCATCAGGTTTAAAGATAATTAAAAATGGGATACTCCCTTGCCAATCTGCCCGTTTTGCGATATAGTTAATAAGTGGTGCTCCATCTTGACTCGAAATGACATCATAATTAATCTTTTTACCAGATTTTCTAAATTTTTCGAGCTCCTCAATAGGTTTTTTAAAGTAGGCTTTGGCTTGTGGTGTTCTTGCTTTATTTTTTAAAAACCAATCTACTTTACTCATATCGATAC
>JALWMN010000218.1 GCA_027083895.1 Campylobacteraceae bacterium | reverse complement strand
TAATTTTTTGCGTTAATTTGTGTAAGAGCATACAAAGCTTTTTAAAAGTGGTATAATAAATTATAGCATCAAAAATGAAGACTATTTATTGGTGCGGTAATTAAGGAGCATACATGTTACATGAATATAGAGATGAGATTAGAGAGTTAAAGATGCAAAATGCACATTTTGCGAAGATTTTTGAAAAGCATAATGAGCTTGATCAAAAGGTAAAAGATGCCAATGAGGGTAGATTGCATCTAAATGATTTTGAGTTAGAGACAATAAAGAAAGAGAAGTTGCGACTAAAAGATGAGGCTCTTGCATTGATTTTAAAGTATAGAAAAGAGAAAGAGGCAGCTCAGTAGCTGCTTCTATTTTTAGAGGTTGATGCTACTAATATTAAAGTAGCTTAGGGCTCTAAAGATAAGGAGATTTAGTACCCCTGCAGCAAAGCCTGCTAGGAGGTCATCGAGTACTACACCAGCACCTCCTTTTACTTTGCGATCAATATAGCCTATTGTAGAGGGTTTCCAGATATCAAAGAGTCTGAATGTTAAAAAGCTTAAGAGTAGTGCTAGATATTGATTGTAAGGGTCTTGCCAGAGGCTAATACCTCCATAGGTTATTGCCATAGTAAGCCAAACACCTACCGCTTCGTCAATCACAATTGACTTATCATCATGCACTCCACCTTGCTTTTCGAATTTATTGATTTCAAAGATTGCGATGATACTAAATACAATGACAACTGTTGTTAGGGAGTTTGCACCAAAATAGTAGATAATTATTAAGCCAAAAGGGATTGCAGCAGCAGTGCCTATGGTTCCTGGAGCAATCGGGCTTAAACCACTTCCAAGAAAAGTTAAAAAGAGTTTTTGTAGATGCATTGCTTTCCTTATGTTAAACCACTTGTTTGGTAGAGTTCTATTAGTTTAATATAGAAATCTTTTTCGCTCTTCTCTTCAAGCAGCCCTCCACTAGGGATGAGCATATCGTATGTCTCTTGGAGGTTTGAGAATCTATTGGGAAAGAGAGAGGCTAATATATGTGAAGAGATCTCTTTTCTAACAAGTATTGTTGGAGGGATAATTCCATTTTGTATCAGTTTCATAAGTGGCTTATGGTGGTAGTGGATATGGTGGTGCTGTCCATGTGGGCATGTAGATTGATTGACGAGTGTTCTACAGATATCGCAGTAGACTATCTCATTTACAAGTGAGATCTCTATATCGATATCTTTAAAGGTATCAAAGATTGTATTCATCTCATTTTCACTATATATTGCTCCAAGTGCACGATGGTTTCGACCAACAACAAGTTCTGTGCAACCATAATTTTTCGCTAAGATTGCATCCAAAATTAACTCGTTATATCCTGAGAAGATATAACTATTCTCAAATGGTACTACAACAATACGATTTCTTGGTAAAAAGTTATCGATAAAGATAGAGAGAGACTCTTTGCGGATAGTATAATCTAGCCCCTCATTTGTAAATGGTTTCATAAGAAAAATAACTAAGAGATCGCAGCTATCGAGAACTTGGCGGATAATTCGCTCATGAGCTCTATTGAATGGATTTGCACCGAGCATCATACCTGCTATCTTTTTTGCACCACTCTCTCTGATTGCCTCTTTGACCATTTTTATATTCTCTTTGATTGATGGATACTCCACTTCATATTTGCCACTAACTGCTAACTCCCCTAATCTCTTAAGGGCTCGATTGACAGCTGGAAAGCTCGTATCTGTAGTACCATATATCTGGAATGTTCTCTTGAGAGGATCTATCTTAAAGATATCATCAACTTCAATATACCCTACCTCTTTTCCTTGTGTAACTAATCGTAAACGATCACCCCTCTTTGCATTTTTGATTACCTCTTGGTTTCGTTTCCCTTTTGGGGCGAGTATGAAAGAGTAGGGCATAGGGATATTTTTATACTTGCGAGTCTTATCAACATCTCTTGCCTCCTCTTCTCCCATAAGTCCTGTAACGGGTGCAAGTAGACCCTCTTGCACAAGAGCAAGACTTGAGAGAGCTTCGGTATCGATAAAGAGTGCTTTATTTTTTCTTGAATAGCTCAAATTTTCTCCTCTTTTCCCATAAACTTTTTCGTGAAATTCCTAACTTTTTACTCAGTTCAGTATCTGGGTATTGATACTGGAACTTCTTAATTATATATTGTACATACTCATTTATTGTTAAAATATTATTGTGAT
>JALWMN010000217.1 GCA_027083895.1 Campylobacteraceae bacterium | reverse complement strand
CTTTTGCATATGCCATCCAACTCTTTACATCGCTATTGAGCTTTGTTTCATATTCGAGTGTATATGGTACATGAAGGAGTGAGCAAGATGTCCCAACAGTGATATTCTCTTTGCCAACGATGGCTGCTATTTTATTGAGGAGCTCTAAACTCTCATCTATGTTATTAATCCAGATATTTCTACCATCAATGATACCAGCAATAACTTTTTTTCCTTTAGCTGCGATCTTCTCAAGAGACTCAATATTCTCTTTTCCATATACAAAATCTAAGCCAATAGCATCTATTTTGGTATTGACTAAGATATTTGTAGCCTCAGTTGCATGCTCAAAGTATGTAGCTACAACTATTGTAATATTCTTAGCAACAGATGAGAGCTTATCGTAAGTTGGTTTAATAAGACTAAGCTCTTTTGGCTCTAAATCTTTTACAAAGTATGGCTCATCGATCTGAACTGTTACACTCTCATCTAATTTTGACAGCTTGGTTAATAGCTCTTCATATATTGGTAAAATTTTGCCTAAGAGCTCAAAAGTATCCCCTCTATCGACTCTTTTAGAGAGAGCTAAGAATGTAATTGGACCAATAAGGTTAATTTTGGGGTTTATTCCAGCCTCTTTTGCCTCTTTATACTCATTAACTATTTTACTTGCATTAAGTCTATAGTTATCGTTTGTTGTAAGCTCTGGTACGATGTAGTGGTAGTTAGTATTAAACCACTTTGTCATCTCCATAGCGACTGCATCTTTGTTTCCTCTTGCCATTGCAAAGTAGAGATCTTCACCCTCTAAGCCTCTAAATCTCTCAGGGATTGCCCCTAGCATAATAGCAGTATCTAACATATTATCATAAAGAGAAAAGTCATTTACACTAATTGAATCGACTCCTGCCTCTTTTTGGTAGTTCCAGTGTCTTAATTTTAGCTCTTTGGCAACTCTCTCGACTTCACTAAAGTCTGTTTTGCCACTCCAGTATCTCTCGAGTACAAATTTTAACTCTCTTTTTTCTCCAATTCTTGGAAATCCTACGACATAACTTGACATATCTATCCTTTTTGTATTAGCTATTTTTTTATGATCTATAAAATTTAAATAGTGAAGTTTTCATTAGAGATATACAATATTAGCACGCTTAAATTCAAATGTACTTCTAGTGCAAGAAACTGCCTAGTTAACATTAAAAATTAATAAAAGAGCAGTGCTAATTATAAAATGTATTCACTAATGAAGGTTAAGAGAGAGGAGGGTGCACGCCAGTACGCCTAAAGGCAAAATAGGTACAGTAGTATGGACAACGCGGAATAAAGGTATTTAAAAGCAGTATTAATCTTGTTTTGCGTTGAAAAATTACATTACAGTGGCATTTGCTTTTTAGAATAACAAAGAGAAATAGTTGTTCAAATAGACTACCAACCATATCTACTACTTTCAAACTTTCTTTTGATATAGTAGCAAAGAAATGCTATAATTTAGCTTCAAGCTCTGCTACACGCTTTTTAAGATCCTCTATCTCTTTTGCAAGATCCTCAATAGTTGGTACTTTTTTGGGCTCTTTTTTTGGAGCAAATTTCGCATCACTTTTAATAAGAATTTGCTCTTTACCATCTATTATCTCTGTTTTTGTCTCTACTCTGCCACTCTTAGCAAGCTTCATGGCATTAAAGTAGCTTATTTTATTTCGAATTGCATACTCTTTAATCGAAATATACTCTTGCATCTTATAATCTCCTTCTCAAGGAACATTGTTTCTAATTTCTATTTTTGAGATATGAACATTTTATCTACGCATCTTCTTCTATCTCTTTTAGAAAAATCTCAAAGTCACTATCGCTTGGCATTCGCCAATTTGCTCTAGGGCTAAGAGAGACTGTTCCTACCATTGGCCCATCTGGAATAGCTGATCGTTTAAATTGCTGGGTAAAGAAACGTTTTATAAAGAGTTTCAGCCACTTTTTAATCTCCTCTTTACTATATTTTCCACTAAAGGCTTTACTAGCTAAAAAGAGAATCTTTTTTGGAGAGAATGAGTCTCGAACAAAGTGGTACAAAAAGAAGTCATGCAACTCATAGGGTCCAATTATAGACTCTGTCTCTTGTGTAATTGTATCCTCTTTACTTGGGAGAAGCTCTGGAGAGACGGGTGTCTCTAAAATCGTAGTTAGTACCTCTTTAAGCTCCACATTGCTTTGGGCATAGTGTTCGATAA
>JALWMN010000216.1 GCA_027083895.1 Campylobacteraceae bacterium | reverse complement strand
TTCTATCAATTACTACTACATTATGGTAAGAAGAGAGAGTTTTTGCTAAATCGTACCCAACTCTTCCTGCACCAGCAATTAAAATATTCATTTTGCTATTATACTCAAAAATAGTACTTTTGTATCACAATTTGACAATTAGAGGGCATCTATTACCTCTTTTGCACCCATCTTAAGTGCTATTGCACCAAGAGGAGCCCAGTAGTCTCTTGGATTTACGCGGATAAGTGTTGCGTTCAAGTCGTTGGCGACAATTTCGCTTAAGTTTCGAATTGTAGGTACCGCTTCACCGGCTCCAAACTCTATAATAGCAAGTTTGCTATCGCCTACCTGCTTGAGAAAAGTAGATAGATGCTCTCGCTGTTTAGCCTCTCTATGCTCTAGCCAGTTCCAGTCGCCAAACATTAAGATATTGGGCCTTGCTATCGCTTTACACTTTTTACAGTAGGGGAGGGGCTCTTGTGCCTCAAAGTGATCCATATCAACAGTTACCTCTATCTTTTGTGCACTCCAGATATCGCTTGAGCAAGGCTTTAAACATTGCATATAGTGGATTGAACCGTGGATCTCATCGATCTTCTCTTCGTGAAATCCAGCCTTTTCAAAGTGCCCATCGACATTAGAGGTAACAATAAAGTAGTCCTTTTTATTTTGAGCAATTTCAAGTAGTTTGTAGTAGCCATCGTGTGGCTTTGTCTCTCTATAGAGCTTGAGTCTATGGCCATAAAAGGCCCAAGCCAATTTTGGATTCTCCTCAAACCATCTTGGGTTTGCCAACTCTTGAAAGTTTAATCCGAGTCTTTTTGCAATTGGGTATGCCCTCCAAAAACCCTCGACTCCTCGAAAATCTGGTAAGCCACTATCTACACCCATGCCTGCCCCTGCAGTAATGAGTAGATACTCCGCCTCCTCTATAGCCTTTTTAGCTCGCTCTAACATCTCCACTCCTTTAATAGAGTATATTTTAACATAAATTCAGCTACAATAGTAAACAAAAGATTACGAGCCAAGCTCTTAGAGATTATAGATTCGGTAGAATGGCTTGTATCAATTTTTAAAAAGAGAGGAAAATGAAAAAAATTGTAATTTTACTGCTGCTGTGGCAATCGATAACGCACGCATTTACGCTTGATAGTAAGAAGTTGATGATCAGTATAGGGGAGAGTAAAGATAGCATAGGAATATACAGAGTTGGTGTAAGAGAGGATTTTGAACAGAAGTGGCTCGAAAGTAGTCTAGGGTACTTAAGTGGCTATTATGAGCTAAGTGCAAACTTATGGCACAAAGGGAGTAGTAGCAACTTTGGTATAGCATTCTCGCCAGTCTTTACCTACAATTTTACCTTTTTACAAACTACACTACAACCATATATCGAGGGTGGTATAGGGGGCTCTTTATGGACAGATACAATGATCGCTACTCGAAATGTCTCAAGCCACTTTTTGTTCGAAGATAGAATAGGAGCAGGGGTTCGTTATAAAGGTTATGATTTAAACTTTCGCTATATGCACTACTCAAATGCAGGATTAGTAAAGCCAAATAGTGGGATCGATATATTTATGCTTTCACTTAGCTTTAAGTATTGAAATAGTGCTCAATTTCACTAAAGTGGTTACAGATAACTGTTGGTGCAAACTCCTTTAAGTTTGCTCCTTGGTTGTAACCATATGTAAGGGCAATAGAGTCGATATTTGCAGCTTTAGCGGCCAAAAGATCATTTTTAGAGTCTCCAACCATAACTGCTTTTGCTGGAGCGATATTAAGTTGCTTGCAAATAGTGAAGAGAATCTCTGGATCAGGCTTTTTCTTTGTAACAGAGCCTGCTCCTAGGCTGAGGTGAAAGTATTTTTCTATATTGAAGGATTGGAGCATTTTGCCAACAAACTCTACTGGCTTATTGGTGGCTAGAGCAAGGGTATAATTTTGAGCAAGTTTTTTAAGTGTAGCTTCTACGCCATCATAGAGCGTTGCATCTTTTGTTAAATTTGCTCCGTACATCTCTAAAAAGAGTTTTTTGGTTCGCATAAACTCTTCTGAATCGATTGGATGGTTCTCATAGTTATAATCTCCTGTTAATGCTCGCTTGATTAAGATATCTGCTCCATTACCAATCCATTGTCGAATAGTTGCTAAATCATATGTAGGGAGTTTTAGTTGCTCTAGAGTCTTATTGAGTGCATAGGCTAAAGAGGGGGCACTATCAATGAGTGTGCCATC
>JALWMN010000215.1 GCA_027083895.1 Campylobacteraceae bacterium | reverse complement strand
GTATATTTGGTTTAGACTTAAAAAAGGAGTAATATGCAAGTAAGCGAACTTTTAGATCGTGCTGAACGATTGTTCCTTGAGAAGAATTACTCTGATGCACTCAAACTCTATGCACTTGCTTTAGAGAAGGATAGTAGTAGTGTAGAGGCATATATTGGTGCTATTCTTTGCGATTTAGGTTTCGATTTTAGAGAGGATGCACAAGTGATCTACTACTACTATCAAACTATTAAGCACTCTGCAAAAAATCCAAAAGAGACTATAGAGATGCTTGTAGATACCCTTATTGCAACCACGCAAGATATTTTCAATCTAATAGATGCAGATGTTGCACTAGAAGATGGTATCGATTATGATGACTTTTTAGAGATAATTAAAGATAAAGAGAATTTTCGAGAAGCCTTTGAGGATGCAATCTTCTCAACAAAGGTGATAATCTCTAAAAAATCTCAATTTATTGATTTTATAAAGCGATTAACTGAAAATGGTTACTATGGCGTTGCATTAGAGTATCTTGAGAGTCATGCATGGTATTATAAGAACGATCAGGATATCTTGACACTCTATTCGCTTCTTCCTAAGGGTCAAGTGTGAGGTACCCACTCAAAGATGGGTACTTTATTACCGATGATACCCGAGAAGTAGATGCAAATACATACTTTTTACAAACTGCTCAAAATAGTAGATATATTGAAAACTTGGAAAAAAATACAAAAATTATCTATCCTGAAGAGCTCTATAAAGAGTGGGGTTTAGAGAGTATAGGTGTAGTTGGAATTACTGGAACAAATGGTAAGACAACGACCGCCGCAATAATCTATTCACTCCTTACCGATTTAGGCTATATTTGCGGATTACAAGGTACGAGAGGCTTCTTTTTAAATGATCAACGTATTGAGTCTAAGAGTCTAACAACCCCTTCAATTCTACAAACACTTTATAATATCTATCGAACAAAGCAGGGTGGGGGAGAGTACTTTGTGATGGAGGTAAGCTCCCATGCAATCGATCAAAATAGAATTGAATCGATCAATTTTGCCTTAAAAGTCTTTACAAATGTGACCCAAGATCACCTCGACTACCATCACTCTATTGCTGAATATCGTGCTGTAAAAAGCCGTTTTTTTAGTGATGAAACCTTAAAGCTTATCAATAAAGATGAAGCAAAGAAGATCGTCTTTAATGAGCATAAAGCCTATACATACTCTTTAGATGAGCCATCAACTTTTAAAATAGAGGCATTCTCTCTCCATGGTGGCATAAAAGCAGTTATAAACCATTTGGGTCAAATGGCTACTTTTGAGTCGAGTCTCGTTGGAGTATTTAATGTTTACAATTTAGCTGCAGCAATTGCATCTGTAAAACTCATTACTGATGAATCACTAGAGAGAATTTGCCAAATGGTGAGCAATTTTGGTGGTGTTAGTGGACGAATGGAAGTTGTCTCTTATAATCCCCTCGTAATTGTTGACTTTGCTCACACTCCAGATGGAATGTTAAAGGTCCTAGAGAGTATAAAAGATCGCGATATAGCAGTAGTTTTTGGTGCCGGAGGTGATAGAGATAGAGATAAGCGTCCAAAAATGGGACTTGTGGCATCCAAATTTGCAAAAAAGATCTATATTACAAGTGATAATCCTCGGAGTGAAGATCCTAAAGAGATCATTGAAGATATTGCTAAACCTCTTGTTGGCAAAGAGGGAATCTATAAGATAGTCGATCGTAAAGAGGCAATAGTGCAGGCTATAAAAGATCTTAAAGAGGATGAAGTATTGCTTATTTTGGGCAAAGGTGATGAGGATTATATAGAGATAGCAGGGAAGAAGTATCCATTTGATGATAGAGAGGTTGCAAGAGAGGCACTAGAGCTACTTAGCTAGATTTTACTATTACCGCATCAACAAATAGTCTTGACTTTTGATAGAATGAGACGAGGTGCGATGTGCATAAAAATCTCTAGCACTAGCCGTAGCTAATACAACCCAAATTTTCGTTAGAGATTAATAAGATTAGCAGATCATTTAGCTATTGGAATTTACAAAAATCGATCAATGAACCTATGTGTTCATCTCAAGATTTTTGCAAACTCCATATAAAAATCATTTTTGCTAATTTTAATACAAAAATTGGCTTAATTTTATATTAAACAGCACTTTCGATCTTATTTAAGTTTAACTTTAAAGTTCCATCAAGAATATTTGGTATAATTTCGGATAAAATTTATCT
>JALWMN010000214.1 GCA_027083895.1 Campylobacteraceae bacterium | reverse complement strand
ATCATAAAGAGAAGGATGCTTTTATTTTAGTGAAGCAGTTTCGTGCACTTGTCTATATTAATTATCCCAAATTAGCTATCAGGTATGAGCTTTGCGGCGGCAGAGAAGATAAAGAGGGGCTTAGCAGCGAAGAGATAGCAAAAGAGGAGGTGCTAGAAGAGACTGGTTATAAGGTTGAAAAGTTAGAGAAGATTACCACTTTAACAACAGGTGGAAAAATGACACTTTTTTATGCTGAGGTTGATGAGAGCATGAAGGTAGATAGTGGTGGTGGCCTAGAAGAGGAGAATATTGAGCTAGTCTATTTACCAGTAAAAGAGGCTAAAGAGTTTATGTTTGATGAGAGTAAACCAAAAAGACCAGCACTGATGTTTGCCTTTTGTTGGTTTTTAAGTAACAGGTGTCAAAAGGTTTAGTTGAATTTATAAAGAAGCTGTTTTGTCTGTTCAAGATTTAGTTTTTTAATTAAATTTTGCTCTACCCTTGCAAACTCTATTGCATCAAAATTTAGTTTTTGAGCAATCTCTTCTTTGGGAGTGTTAGAGGCAAGTTCCCTAAAGAGTTTAAACTCCTTTTTAGTTAAACGTTTTCTTAGAGCCATCTCAAGCTCTTTGGGCTCTTTGAATGGATAGTTGATATGTTTTATGAGTGTTTTGAGTGTCTCTTCGATTTGCATTTTGACTCCTTATAGATTGCAATAGTAGCTAAAGATTGGTAAATGTGAGGTTTAATTTGTTGCAATGGAAATATTTTGTTATAATTGTTATAGGCTAAATAAGCTAAAGGGGAGAGAATGCCTGCAGTATTGGTAGTTTTGCTCCTATTTATAGGAGTCTTTTTTATTGTTAGTGGTAGTTTGCAAAGCGACAAAGATTCTACTACCAAAAGAGGAGAAGAGAGTACTAGTAGCTTTTTTTTTAGCGATAGACCAAAGTTGCGTCAGATGAGTTTTGATATAGGTCATATTAATGGTAAGGGGCTCCTTTTTATTGATCGTAGAGTATTTCGAGAGAGTTTAAAGCAGCATTTAGCAAAAGAGCGAAAGTTTCGCCTAAAGTATAACCCTTTTATGGAGATTAATTTTACAATTAACCAGACGGTGATCGATAAAAAGTTCTATAGGGCACTCTATAAAGGGAATAAGCAGTATCGTGTAAGAAAGAAGTTAATTATTCATGTAAAGTATGCTATCTATAACAGTAAAAAGCAGGCTATCTTTAGGGATGAGTTTACCTATAGAGTAATATTGAAAGCAGGATCTACGATTAGCTATCAAGAAGCAGATCATAAATTACACCGTAAACTCTTTTGGATACTTGGTAAAATAGTAGCAAAGCGGCTTAATCGCAACTATCGAAAGGTAGGAAGCAGAATCTATTAAAACTCTGATTTTAAGACTGCCTCCATGCCCTCTTTGTTTAAAATGCGAATAAGGTTTGTTGAGCCTTTTTTACCGGTTGTGGAGCCAATTGTAACAATAAATCGCTTATCGGGGTGTACTCTTTTCTCTTCTAAAATCTTCTTTACAAAGTTATAGAGCAGTCTTGTTGGGTTTTGTAGAGCCTCCATTACAAAGAGTGGTCTTACACCCCAAACTAAACTGAGACGTCGATGCGTTTTAAGGGAGTGGGAGATAGCATAGATACTCTGTTTAGGTCGATATTTTGAGAGTGTTAGAGCAGAGTAGCCAGTTGTAGTGAAGGGAACAAGTGCCTCTTTATTAAGATTTTTTGCTAACTCTACAGCAGATTTTGAGACTGCATCAGAGCTATCTTGTGGTGTAAAGTTTTTAAAGTATGGGTAGTCTTTTTCAACATCTTTTATAGTATCATGGAGTACATCTACAGCTAAAATGGGGTATTTCCCAATGGTAGTTTCATCACTAAGCATAACTGCATCGGTACCATCATAGACAGCATTTGCAATATCGCTTACCTCTGCACGGGTTGGGAATGGCTGCTCTTTCATTGAGCTTAGCATTTGGGTTGCAGTAATGACTGGTTTTGTCATCTCATTGGCAACTTGTATGATATGTTTTTGGATTCTTGGGAGTTTTGTTACACCAAACTCTGCACCAAGATCACCTCTTGCTACCATAACGCCATCGCACTCATTAAGTATCTCTTTTAGATTTTCAATAGCTTCAGCTGTTTCGATTTTTGCTACAATAAATGGATCAAAATTGTGTCGTGCCATAATATTTTTGGCTTTAAGAACATCTTTGGCATTTTGCACAAACGAGAGGGCAACAATATCTATATCATTGTGTGCACCAAATTCGAGATCTTTTGCATCTTTTTCGGTAATTGCTGAGATATTGAGTTTTGTTTTAGGAAAGTTTACCCCTTTATGGGATGTAAGCTCGCCACTATTTAAAAGTTTGAGTGTAAGGCTGTTGTTATCTCTATCGATAACAACAGTTTTGAGTGTTCCATCTGCAAAGTAGACCTCTTCGCCAATATTTACCATATCGATAATCTCTTTATAGCTTAATGTAAGGCAGTAAGGATCGCTTGGGTTCTCATTTTTACAAAGCTTTAGTTTTTCACCGGCTTGAAGCTTTAAAATTCCATCTATCTTACCAATTCTCACTTTTGGGCCCGATATATCTTGTAAAATTGCTACCTCTTTATTGAGTTTTTTGGATGCATTGCGTATAAGTTCGATAGATTTTTTATGTGTTTCATGGCTTCCATGTGAGAAGTTGAGTCTAAAGACATTCACTCCATGTTTTAAAAGTGTTTCGATACTCTCTTGATTGGTTGTAACAGGCCCTAGTGTAACTACTATTTTTGTTTTTCTCATCTCTATCCTTCTTCTGTTTTTACAAAAGTGTATTGTATTGAATCCTCTAAAAAACTATGAATTGAATGGAAGTTTATTATTTTAGCAAAAAAAATTTATGTTAGCTGTAAGGCTAAAAAAAAGCACTTGCCCCAAAGGGACGAGTGCGTTTGCAAAGCGAAAAATTATATCTCTTTTGAGTGAAATTAATGGTTTTTTAGCAGTTTCTATTATAAAAATGAAGCGATGTATAGAGGGGTGAGAGGGTGTAACAAAATGTTACAAAACTACCGCTCTTCACAGTGCTCTATTGCTAATGCTTCAAGGAGTTTTTGGATAAATTGACCTGGTAGGCGTGAGCTTGTATAGATATCTTTCGAGAACTCTATAAAGTAGCTACCACCATTTTTGTCTCTTTTATGTATAACTTCTGGATAGAGATCGAACTCTTTTTCTACCTTATCGATAGTCGAGCAGATTATTGTTCTATCTTCTGGGAGGGTGTAATCGATTTGGAGTCGCATATACTCCTCTTCCATGCTGACTATTGCAGTTCGGTTGTTTTTACTATTTGACACACGCTATCCTTTTTTTCAGATTTTATCACATTAAATTTAAAAGACATATTAAATGTAAAAAGATTTTTCGTGTAGTTTCTTAACACTTTTTTGTAGATGTAACTTTTGTGCTTTTAGATGCTTATCCTTTATAGGTAAAAGTAACTATAATATTTTTACTTTTAATTAAAGGAGAGCCAAAGTGAATGTACATGAGTATCAGGCAAAGCAGATCTTTGCTGAGTATGGTGTACCGACACCGAAAGGTAAAGTTGCACATAGCGTAGAAGAGGCTGTAGAGAATGCTAAAGAGCTTGGAGGCCCAATTTGGGTTGTAAAAGCACAAATCCATGCAGGGGGCCGTGGACTTGGTGGTGGTGTTAAGTTGGCTAAGAGTCTAGAAGAGGTAGAGAAGTTAGCTGGCGAGATTTTAGGAATGACGCTTGTTACACACCAAACAGGTCCAGAAGGCAAGCTTGTTCAAAAGATTTACATCGAAGAGGGTGCAGATATTAAAGATGAGTTCTATTTAGGAATTGTTTTAGATAGAGCGAAAGAGATGCCAGTAATTATGGCTTCGACTGAAGGTGGTATGGAGATCGAAAAAGTTGCAGAAGAGACACCAGAGAAGATTGTAAAAGTGGCAGTTGATCCTACTATTGGTTTTCAGGGGTATCATGGAAGAGAGTTAGTGTTTGGTCTTGGTATCACAGACAAGCAAGAGCAGAGAAAGTTTATCGATTTTGCTAGTAAGCTATTTAAGATCTATATGGAAAAGGACGTAGAGTTAATCGAAATTAACCCATTAATTAGAACTGGCAGTGGTGACTTCTTAGCACTCGATGGAAAAATGGGCTTTGATGACTCTGCACTCTTTAGGCATCCAGAGATTGAAGCGATGCGAGATATTAGCGAAGAGGATCCAGATGAGAGAGAAGCGAGTAAGTATGGCTTAAGCTATGTGAGTCTTGATGGCGAAATCGGCTGTATGGTAAATGGTGCCGGTCTTGCGATGGGTACAATGGATACAATTAACTATGTTGGTGGAACGCCTGCAAACTTCTTAGATGTTGGTGGGAAGGCAAATGCTGAGACAGTTGCTAAGGGATTTGAGATTATTTTAAGAAATCCGAAAGTTAAATCTATCTTTGTAAATATCTTTGGTGGTATTGTTAGATGCGATAGAATTGCAAATGGTATCTTAGAGGCAACAAAAAAGGTAGATGTAAAAGTTCCAGTTGTTGTAAGACTAGATGGAACAAATGCAGCTGAAGCAGCAGAGATTTTGAAGAACGCTAATATCGAAAATGTAATACCTGCAACAGACCTTTTAGATGGTGCTAAAAAAGCAGTTGCGGCAGCTAAAGGAGAGCTATAAGCTCAGCTAAGAGCTAAGAGTGCAGAGCGGAGAGCAGGTTGTTTAAGAACTTAAAAGTTTGGGAAGCTTCTATGGAGTTAGCTGAGTTGGTTTATGAGCTAACTAAAAGCTTTCCTTCTAGTGAGTCTTACAACTTGGTTTCGCAAATTCAACGCTCTGCTGTATCAGTTCCTAGTAATATTGCAGAAGGTAAAGGTCGCGGAAGCGACAAAGAGTTTAGGCAGTTTTTATATATTGCAAGAGGTTCACTTTTTGAACTTAGAACTCAATTGGAATTGGCTAGAAGATTGAAATATATCGATAGTAATAAACAAATTATAGAAAAGATAGTAGAAGTTCAGAGTATGTTAAATACATTAATACAAAAGCTCTAAGCTCTTGGCTCTGAGCTCTAAGCTATTTTCTACAAAAGGAGAAAATAAAAATGAGTATTTTAGTAAACAAAGATACAAAAGTGATTGTTCAAGGTTTTACAGGCGGCGAGGGGACTTTCCACTCTGAGCAGTGTATGGCTTATGGAACTAATATTGTTGGTGGTGTTACTCCAAATAAAGGGGGGCAAGAGCATTTAGGCAAGCCAGTATTTAATACTGTTAAAGAGGCAGTAGAGGCTACTGGGGCAACTGTATCTATGGTATTTGTTCCACCTGCATTTGTTGCAGATGCAGTTATGGAAGCTGCTGATGCTGGAATAGAGCTTGCTGTTATTATTACAGAGGGTGCACCTGTAAAAGATATGATGTATGCAAAAATGTATGCTACGAAGAAGGGAATGAAGACAATTGGACCAAACTGTCCTGGTATTATTACAGCTGAGGAGTGCAAAATTGGTATTATGCCTGGAAATATTTTTAAGAAAGGTCCGGTTGGGCTTATCTCAAAATCTGGAACGTTAACTTATGAAGGTGCAAATCAGGTTGTGCAAGAGGGCTATGGTATCTCGACTGCAGTTGGTATTGGTGGAGATCCAATTATTGGTTTAAGCTATCTTCAGTTGCTTCCAATGTTCGAAGAGGATCCAGAGACTGAAGCAATTGTAATGATTGGTGAGATTGGTGGAGATTTAGAGATTCAAGCTGCTAAATTTATTAAAGAAAACATTAAAAAGCCTGTAGTAGCATTTATTGCAGGGCAGACGGCACCTAAGGGGAAAAGAATGGGGCATGCTGGTGCAATTGTGAGTGGCAGTGCAGGTACTGCAGCAGAAAAGATGGCTGCGTTAGAAGAGGCTGGTGTTAAAGTTGTAAAATCTCCTGCAGAGATTGGTAAAGCTGTAAAAGAGGTTTTAAGCAAGTAATCTATTAAGAATTTTTCTAATTAAAAAAGATTTTAACCCCTATTTTAGAGGAGAAATTTCTCCTCTCTACTTTGTTACGAAATGTAATCTTTTTTTCTATCTTAGAAATTAAAAAAAATTATTTTAAATTATTTACTTTTCTATGCTTCATATAGTAACAAAAATTTATCTATTTTATCGAAAATGATAATATTCATTTTATCATTATTGAAAGTTTGCTATTCTCTATATCAGTGATAGTGTCACTATAATTAAATATAAAGGGGAAGAGAATGTCGATTATGAAAGCTCCTGAGAATACTCCAGTATGGACAGATGAAAGTAGATGCAAGGCGTGCGATTTATGCGTTTCTGTATGTCCAGCTGGTGTTTTGGCTATGAGATACGATGCAAAAAGTGTTCTTGGTGCAATGATTACTGTTGTGCATCCAGAGAGTTGTATTGGATGCAACGAGTGTGAGTTAGCGTGTCCAGATTTTGCAATTTTTGTTGCAGATAAAAAAGAGTATAAGTTTGCTAAACTTACAGACCAGGCAAAAGAGAGACAGCAAAAGATTGCTGAAAATAACTATATGATGCTTGGTGCATAAAAGGAGAGTGTATATGAGTGAATTAAGAGAGATTATTTCAACTGGTAATGATTTAGCAGCTATTGCAGCAGTAGATGCTGGTTGTATGTTCTTTGGTGGGTATCCTATTACTCCATCGAGTGAAGTTATGCATACAATTTCTGACCTCCTTCCAGCTGTTGGCGGTGTAGCTATTCAGATGGAAGATGAGATTGGTGGTGTTGCGGCAGCAATTGGTGCAGCAATGAGTGGTGTAAGAAGCCTTACAGCAACAAGTGGACCAGGTATGAGCTTAAAAGCTGAAAACTTAGGTTTAGCAAATATGGCTGAGGTTCCATTAGTTGTAGTAAATGTTATGAGGGGTGGTCCTTCAACTGGTCTTCCAACTCGTGTTGCTCAAGGAGATATTAATCAAGCTAAAAATCCAAGCCACGGAGATTATAAATCGATTACACTAGCAGCTGGAAACTTAGCTGAGTGCTATACAGAGGTTGTGAGAGCATTCAACCTTGCAGATAGATTTATGACTCCAGTAATTGTGTTACTAGATGAGACTATTGGTCATATGCATGGTAAAGCGATGATTCCAACAGCAGAGGCTGTAAAAGCTGGAATTAAGCCAAGAAAAACATTTGATGGTCCACCTGAAGAGTATAAACCTTATGGTGTTGCTCAAGATGAGCCTGCAGTATTAAACCCAATGTTTACTGGTTATAGATACCACTATACAGGACTTCACCACGATGCAGATGGTTTCCCAACAGAAGAGATTGAGACTTGTAGAAAATTGATTGATAGACTCTTTAGAAAGGTAGATGAGCATAGAGATGAGATTGAATTAAACGAAGAGTATATGCTTGATGATGCTGATATTTTAATTATTGGTTATGGTTCTGCTTCGCTCGCAATTAAAGAGGCTATCAATGTATTAAGAGAAGAGGGTATTAAAGCTGGTATGTTTAGACCAATTACAATTTGGCCAAGTCCAGAGAAGAGATTAGAAGAGCTTGGCAAAAAGTTTGATAAGATTCTATCAGTTGAACTTAACCAAGGTCAATACTTAGAAGAGATTCAAAGATGTATGGGTAGAAAAGATATTGAAAAGTTAACAAAGACTAATGGACGCCCATTCTCACCAGCAGACATTATAGAGAAAGTTAAGGAGGTATTTTAACCATGGCTTTTAATTATGATGAGTATTTAAGAACGAATAAGATGCCAACACTTTGGTGTTGGGGATGTGGAGATGGAGTTATTCTAAAAGCTTTTATTAGAGCAATTGATAAACTTGGAATTAGTAAAGATGATCTTTGTGTAGTATCAGGAATTGGATGTAGTGGGCGATTTAGTTCATATATAGATGCAAATACTATCCATACAACACATGGGAGAACAGTAGCATTTGCAACTGGTGTTAAGTTGGCAAACCCTGATAAGACTGTAGTTTGTGTTGCAGGTGATGGGGATGCATTAGCAATTGGTGGTAATCACACTATCCATGGATGTAGAAGAGATATCGATATTACTTTAATTGTAATCCAAAACTTTATTTATGGATTAACAAACTCGCAAACCTCTCCAACAACTCCTAGAGGTTTCTGGACAGTATCTCAAAAAGTTGGTAATATCGACCCAACATTTGATGGTTGTAAATTAGCAGAAGCTGCAGGAGCAAGTTTTGTTGCTAGAGAGAATGTTACTTCACCTAAAAAGTTAGAAAAAGTTTTAGTTGAAGCACTTAAGCATAAAGGTTTCTCTTATGTAGAGGCTGTTTCTAACTGCCATATTAACCTTGGTAGAAAGAATAAAATGGCTAGTGCTATGGAAAACTTAGACTGGATTGACTCTATTACTATGCCTAAGAAAAAGTGGGATGCCTTACCAGAAGAGGAGAAGATGAACTATCTACCAACAGGTATCTTAAAACAAGATAAAGATAACTTAGAGTATTGTGAAGCTTATCAAATGGTTAAAGATGCTCACCAAGGTAAGCGTGGTAAGATTACTCAAGATGACTTTAAGAAAAAAATATAAAGGCTGAGCAATGAGTAGAATAGTAATGCGTTTTACAGGTGTTGGCGGACAAGGTGTTTTACTTGCTGGAGAGATCTTTGCTGCAGCTAAAATTAAAGCTGGTGGATATGGTGTAAAGACTGCAACGTATACATCGCAAGTTCGTGGGGGACCAACAGTTGTTGATATCCAATTAGATGATGAGGAGATTTGGTACCCATATGCAATTGATGGGCAAATCGACTTTATGCTCTCTGTTGCTGATAAGAGTTACCAACTCTTTAAAAATGGTGTGAGAGAGGGTGGAACAATTGTTATAGATCCTAACCTTGTTTATCCAAGCGAAGAAGATAGAAAAAAATGGAATATTGTAGAGATTCCTATTATTACAATTGCAAAAGAGGAGGTTGGGTTAGTATTAACGCAGTCTGTTATTGCTCTTGCAATTGCTAATACATTTATGAACGCTTTAGATGAGAAGCTTCTAATTGATACAATGCTCTCTAAAGTGCCACCAAAAGTTCATGAAGCGAACTTAAAAGCTTATGAACTTGGTAAAAAATATGCTCTAGAGGCAATGAATAAGTAAAAACTTTATTGGAGTGTGAGTGTGGGTTAGTTTGAAGCCCACTATCTCACTTACTATCTTCTCTATTTTTAACCCAAATTTTGTATTAGAATTAGCAAAGATTTGGCAAATGCTTTGATTATGGGTGTTTGCAAAAATCTTGAGGTTAATTGATGGATTAATGTAAATGCCCATAGCTAAATGATTTGTTAAAGATTGTTAATTTCTAATGCAAATTTTTGGTTTAACAATCACTTAACACTTATATAATATACTTACTCCTATACAATAAGGAGGTGGTGATGAAAAAGTTTTTTCTGTTTTTAGTGCTATTATTCTCTTTTACATTTGCACAGATGCAAGGGATGCCAGCAATGCAAAAAGGGATGAAGATGCATAATTTCCGTGCTGTTCCTATGGAAAAAGCACAGATTTTGCAAGATGGAAAGGCAAAAATGTTTTGTCCTAAGTGTGGCATGACTCTACCAATGTTTTATAGAACTAATCATGCAGCAAAAGTAGATGGTAAGATGCAGCAGTTTTGTTCGATACACTGTTTAGT
>JALWMN010000213.1 GCA_027083895.1 Campylobacteraceae bacterium | reverse complement strand
CAACATTTGCATAAAGAATTGTACCACAACTCCTACACTTTGCCACCTTATTTGGTGGCAAATCTATACGTTTATGTACCTCATGACAGTGGCTACATATAATTAAATTATCCAAATCTTCACTCAAACAAATTTCCCTTTAAAAAATCAACCAATACTGTTGCATATGCACCCTTTGGGAGATAGAAGCTTAACTCATACCATGCACTCTCTGGAATATAACGTTTTTCATAAATCTCTGGAAAGATCCATGCATAGCGTCTACTCCCAATTGCATTCATAATTATATCGTAATCTTTTTCGAGTTGATATGCCTCATCTATAGAACGTTTCACCCGCTTTCCTGTAATCAACCCAGTTGGTGCAATATCTCTTTTTAAAAATCGTTCTTGAGCAATCTCTAACTCTTCATAAAAGATCTTTCCAAATGGGTAGTGCATAAAAAGATCTCCCTCTAGAAGCTTAAAAAAGTGCTTCTGCTTACTACACTTTTGCAAACTCCCCTTTGGAAGTGCTGCAATCTTTTCAACTTCACTAGTTTGAAAACTCTCTAAAAGAGTAGAGATCTCTATTCGCTTAACCAGCCATTGATTAAAGAGATAACTCTGGTAAGCCGAAATAAGAAACTCTCGCCTCTTTTTATCCCTTACTTTCAACTCTCCATCTACTATTGCTTTTCCCTCAAGATAGTTATTCCCACTATTTCCAAATCTTTGCACCCCAAAGTAGTTTGGCATTCCATACTCTTCAATCCATGCTAAAACCGACTCAATCATATCTCTTTGGAGACTCTGCACTCTTTTTAGCCGAATCCAAAATCTATTCCCCTTTAGGTGGCCTACTCTAATTTTTCTATTGTGAATATACTCTTGAAGAATCTTGATATTTCGATGCTTAAACTCTTTTATGCGAGACTCATACTTTCTTGGGATTGAGATATACTGGAGTGTAATAGCATGCTTATCTTTAAGCCCTGCATATCCTATCTCTCTTTTAGGAACTCCTAAATGATTACTCAATAGAGTTACCATCTCCCAAGTAGTAAGCTCTTTTTTACGAATCTTAAGAACTATATGCTCCCCTTCTCCACTAAATGGATAGAGAGGTACCTCTTCAACACTAAACTCTCGAGCTGTTGCGGTAAAAAGAAAATTATTCCTATGCTGCAGTGGCCAAAGATACTTAAATTCGCTCAAGATAGACTCCACTCTCAATATGAGTTGTATATGGAAACTGATCAAAAATAGCTGCATCAACTACTTTATGCGTTTTGCAAAGAGTCTCTAAATCTCTTGCAAGTGTTTTAGGATTACAAGAGATATAGATAATCTTTTCAAACTCTTGCACAAGCATTCTACTCTCACTATCTAAACCAGCTCTAGGTGGATCTACTAAAACTGTAGTAAAGTTATACTGCTTTAAATCGATACCCTCTAACCTACGAAACTCTCGCTCACCCCTTAAGGCTTGAGCAGTCTCAGTAGCATTGAGTCGAATAAACTCAATATTCTCAATACCATTGATCTTGCAATTCTCTTGTGCAGCTTTTATAGAGTTTTTACTAATCTCTGTAGCTAAAACCTTTTGAAACTCTTGACTAAGGGGTAGTGTAAAGTTACCCAATCCACAATAGAGTTCCAAAAGATCCCCACTACTCTTTTTTACTTTTGAAAGTGCCCATGCAATCATCTTCTCATTAACATAGGGGTTTGGCTGGGTAAAACCACCCTCATAGTATCTATATAGAAACTTACGCCCCTCAATCTCTAAGATCTCTGTAATATACTCTTGCGAGAGTACAATCTTCTGCTTTCTTGCACGCCCAATAATATGGATTTGTAGCAACTCTTCTAGCTCTTTTGCCCTCTCTTTCCACTCATCATTTAACTGTTTATGGTAGATAAGTGTAACTAACAGCTCGCCACTTTTACCCCCTAAAAACTCTATAGAAAAGAGTTTACTTTTTAGTATCTCATCTTGATTTATTAACTCCAAAAGTTTATACTGCACATTAAGAATGGAATCAATAAGTTTCGGGCACTCCTGAATAAACACTATACCATTTTTGGTAAGATGAGTCATCGCATAGTGGCATACATTGCCTGTGTGCCAAACTTTAAACTCGGCTCGTGCACGATGGCCACTTTGCGGAGAGTCAAAAACTTCAATAACTCCCCTATAAAATGGCTCTAATAGTTTTAAAACAGTCTCTCTCTTCTCTCTTAATGCATCTAAATATGGAAGCAGATAGTAGTTACAAGAACCACACTCCCCAAAATGTGAACATTTCACCTAATTTACCTTACTTTTAGATATAATTCTATCAAAAATTATATCAAAGGAATTTAAATGTCTCTCTCGGTTGTTATTTTGGCTGCTGGTAAGGGTACACGAATGAAATCACAAAAACCAAAAGTACTCCATACCATATCTGGTAAACCAATGCTTTTTCATATTATAGATGAAGCTTTAAAATTAAGTAAAGATGTAACTGTCGTATTGAGCCATCAATTTGAGCAAATAAAAAGTGAAATCGAGAAGAGTTATACCAACATCAAAATCCATAAACAAGATACTCAAAACTTCCCTGGTACTGGTGGAGCATTAAAAGGTTTACAACTCTCTAGTAAAAGAGCTCTTATCCTTAATGGAGATATGCCACTTATTACCCAAGAGTCTCTAGAGCAGTTAGCTAACTCTACTGCACCAATTGCTATGACTATACTTAACCTCAAAGATCCTAGCGGCTATGGGCGAGTTGTAATAAAAGATGGTAGTGTAGAAGAGATTGTCGAGCAAAAAGATTGTACACAAGAGCAACTTGCTATTCAAAGCGTAAATGGTGGAGTCTATGCAATCGATAGAGAGCTTCTAGATAAATTTATACCTCAAATCAATAATAATAATGCCCAAAAAGAGTACTATTTAACAGATATCATAAAAATAGCTAAAAAGAACAGTATCAATATTGAGCCAATCATTGTAGATGCAAAAGATTTTATGGGTGTTAACTCTAAGCTAGACTTAGCAAATGCCGAGGCCATCATGCAAGAGAGAATTAAGAATAGATTGATGCTAAAGGGTGTCATAATGCGTAACCCACAATCTATCTATATCGACTGCCGTGCCACATTTATTGGTGAAACAATACTTGAAAATGGTGTAACAATCGAAGGTGCTTGCGAAATTGATAACTCACATATAAAAGCCTACAGTGTGGTTGAAGAGTCAAAAATAGCCAATAGCTCAATTGGTCCAATGTCACATATCCGTCCACAATCTACAATTTTAAATTCCCATATTGGCAACTTTGTTGAGGTGAAAAAATCGACACTGAACGATGTCAAAGCTGGCCATTTAAGCTACCTTGGCGATAGTACAATAGAGAGTGGTACAAATATTGGTGCAGGAGTCATTACTTGTAACTATGATGGAAAAGCAAAATACCAAACAAAAATTGGAAAAAATGTATTTATTGGAAGTGACTCTCAACTTGTAGCACCAGTAACTTTAGAAGATAATACAATTGTAGCAGCAGGTACAACTGTTACAGAGAATGTTCCAAGCGGTGCATTAGCAATATCGAGAGTTAAGCAAAAGATAGTAAACTCATTCTTCTATAAATTTTTTAAGAAATAGTTCTCAAGGTAAGTAATGGATTTAATAGATTTAAAAGGCAAAAGAGTTTTAGTCGGTATTACTGGATCAATTGCTGCTTATAAAGCGTGTGAATTGGTACGTCTTTTTGTAAAAAGCGGTGCGAGAACCTATGTTGTAATGAGTGAAGCAGCGAGAAAATTTATTTCTCCCCTTACATTTGAAGCTTTAACAAGAAATAGGGTTTTAACTCAAGAGAGTGAAGATTGGAGCAGCGAGTGTAACCACATAGATTATGCACAAAAAAGTGATGCTTTTGTTATTGCCCCTGCAACTGCTAATACAATCAATAAACTCGCAAAAGGTATTGCAGATACTCTTTTACTCCAATGTGCATTAGCATTTGATAAAAATTTAGTAATTGCTCCTGCAGCCAATAGTAAAATGTTAGAAAATCACTATACAACAGGCTCTTTAAAGATGCTATCAGTAAACGATATAGAGATTGTTTCACCTATAAATAAACTCTTAGCGTGTGGAGATGAGGGTAATGGTGCATTAGCTGAAGTAAAAGATATCTATTACGCAACAGTTAAAACGATTTTTAAAGATCCTTTCTGGAGCGACAGACGCGTTGTCGTTACTGGTGGCGGCACACGTGAAGCAATCGATAGTGTTCGTTTCATCGGTAACCACTCAAGTGGAAAAATGGCAAACACCTTAGCAACTGCCCTCTATCTTAAAGGAGCCGATGTCTGCTTAATTACCACAAAAAAGAGTAATGAGATTCCAAAAGATATCTACACAATTGAGGTTGAAGATGCAAAAGAGATGCTTGAGTATACTATAGATGCTATTCGTGTTGCAAAAAAAGGGAAAATGAGCAAAGCAAGTATGAATAGCAGCCAGAGCATCCATCTTATTCAAAAAAAGCCTTACCTCTTTATGGCTGCTGCAGTTGCTGATTATACCCCAAAATATCCACAAAATGGAAAGTTAAAAAAGAGTGCACTTGGTAATGAGTGGCAATTAGAGCTTACTCAAACAGAAGATATATTAAAAAATATTAATAAAGATGGCTTAATTACTATTGGCTTTAAAGCAGAAAAAGAGCCATCAACAGCTATAGAGAATGCAAAACTTGCACTTAAAGAGAAAAATTTAGATGCGATTTGCCTCAATATACTTGATAGTTCAAATAATTTTGGAAGTGACTACAATAAAGTGACATGTTTTACAAAAAATAGTGCCTATGATCTTCCACTGAAACCAAAAATTGACCTCTCTTTTGATATACTTAGAGTAGTAAAAGAATTGGATAGCAATGAGTAATCGGTTAAGACATCTTGGCATAATTATGGACGGCAATGGACGATGGGCAAAAAAGCATGGATTTAAACGTAATAGAGGTCATGAAGCTGGTGCTGAAGTTGTAAGAGAAATTACTGCATTTTGTGCAAACCATCATGAGATTGAAACACTGACACTCTATGCCTTTAGTACTGAAAATTGGAGACGTCCAAAAATAGAAGTCGACTTTCTTATGCGTCTTATTAGCAGATATTTAAAAAAAGAGTTAAAAAACTATATGAATAATGGGGTCCGCTTTGAAACAATAGGTAACCTAGAGCCTTTCTCAAAAGAGTTGCGAGGAACTATTGAAAAGACAAAAGAACTTACTAAAAATAATACTAAACTAGTTCAAATATTAGCACTCAATTATGGAGCTAGAGATGAGATTGTTCGCAGCATCAAAAAACTTCTTCAAGAGAAGAAAGAGATAAATATAGAAAATATCTCAGACTTTTTAGATACTCCTTATAGTGATTTAGATCTTCTAATACGCACTAGTGGCGAAGAGAGAGTATCAAATTTTCTCCTTTGGCAGATAGCCTATAGTGAATTTGCATTTACAAAAACACTTTGGCCAGATTTTACAACAATAGAATTAGAAAAAATTATTGAAAATTTTAAAAAGAGAGAGAGACGATTTGGAGCAGTTTAATTTAATTTTACTATTTGTATTTCTATTTGGTATCTCATTTGGGTCTTTTTTAAATGTTTTAATCTATCGTATCCCAGAAGGACTAAATATTGTAACACCGCCTTCAGCATGCCCAAAGTGCAACAATAGGTTAAAATGGTACCACAATATACCCCTCTTTTCATGGATATTTCTAAGAGGCAAATGTGCTTATTGTAAAGAGGCAATACCACTACGTTACCCATTAGTTGAGGTAGCCAATGCGGCTATTTGGGTTGCTCTCTATCTTAAGCTTGGAACCCTTTGGTACCTTCCATTTGTAGCACTTAGTTTTAGCATGCTCCTCGCACTCAGTATGATCGATTTAAAATATTATGCTGTACCTGATAGTCTCAATTTTGCAGCCTTAATTTTTGCTCTTATTCAAAGTAACTTTTTAAACCACTTAATTGATGCTCTTCTTGCAGCATTTGCTTTATGGCTTTTAGGTTTCATCGTTTCAAAACTCGCAAAAAAAGATACTTTAGGAGAAGCAGATATTATTGTAGCTGCTACAATGGCAGCACTACTTGGATTTCCAGGATTCTTTATAGCAATGTTTCTCTCTGCTCTATTAGCACTTATTCCATCTCTATTAGCAAAAGATAGAATGGTTCCCTTTGTACCATTCTTAGCATTAGCAACACTTATTACCTATCTTAATAAAGAGCTTTTACTTCACCTACTAGAGGTTTTGCTCTATGGTTAAAGCAAAACTCTATATTTTAAAACTTTTCTCAAAAAGTTTTTTAACTCTCTTTATACCCTTTTATATCATTATTTCACTTACATACCTTTTAAATATCTCACGTCTCTCATCGCGTATGACTCTTAATATGCACGACTTTTTTACCTTTTATAGCTTTGTAATTCCAGATATTATCTTTATAACACTGCCACTTACTTTTTTAGCAGCTATTATCAATCTCTTCTCTAAACTTTCAGATAATAACGAGATGATAGCCCTCTTTTCCCTTGGCATAACACCCAAAAATATAGTAAAAATGCTCTTTCCACTCTCACTTCTTTTTACACTTTTACTATTAATAACAGCAATATTCATTATTCCCTACTCTAACCAAACTATGAAAAACTTTAAAAATAAAAAACTCTATGAATCAAATTTAAAAATTCTTCCAAATAGATTGAGCCAAGACTTTGGTAACCACCACATCTATATAGAAAAGAATATGCAGAATAGTTTTAAAAATATCACGATGTTTACCCCTAAAGAGAAAAATAATTTCCAAATTCTCATAGCAGATACAGGTAGCGTTATAAACCTTCCAAACAGACCAGGATACCTCAATCTCAATAATGGGTCGATCTACCATAGTCATAATGATCTTCTAAAGATCATAAATTATAAAAATATGAAACTATTTAATAGAGCAAAACTCTACTCATCTAAAGTCGATTCTTTTAAAAAATATTGGCTAGAGCATAAAAGAAAATTCTACTACTATATCTTGCTCTCTCTAACACCTCTTCTTTTGTATATTTTCTACTTCTCAATGGGTATATATAACCCGCGATACCAAAAAAACTTTGCCTCTTTATATATACTAATGAGTGTTATAATTATCTATGTTCCCTCAGTTATTGCACGAAAATTTGAAAAACCATACATTACTCTAGCAGTAATTTTCTTTTGGCTTCTTCTCTCACTCATAACCTATAAATTGAGAGTAACTAAAAGGTATTAGATGCGTCTTAAAGCGGTTATCTCATACAATGGTGCTAAGTTTTATGGTTTTCAACGTCAAAAGAGTACAGATAATACTGTAGTTTCACACCTTGAACGAGCACTCAACTCAATTGGTATAAAAAGTAAAGTTTTTGGAAGCGGTAGAACCGATAAAGGGGTTCATGCTACTGGTCAAGTTATCCATTTTGATATACCACACTATTGGCAAAAAAGATCATTTCAAGAGTTAAAAATTCATCTCAATGCTAAATTAGAGGCTATCACAATAAAACATATTAAAGAGGTAGAGAGAAATTTTCATGCTCAATATAGTGCAAAGAGACGTATCTATCGTTATATTTTTAAAAAAACTCCACCATCTGTATTCGAAAGTGATTTTGTAAGCCACTATAAAATAGAGGATCAAGAGAAGCTAAAACAAGCACTCTATCTCTATAGAGGCGAACATGATTTCCGTTACTTTAAAAAAGAGGGTTCTGTAACCTCTACAAATATCCGACATATTTATGATATTAAGGTGAAAGAGTTAAAAAGTTATACAATTATCTATTTTTCAGCAAATGGTTATTTAAGAAGCCAAGTAAGAATGATGCTTCAAGGAGCATTTAAAGTAGCTCAAAATGAACTTTCCCTCAAGCAGCTACTCGAACAGATTGAGTGTAAAAGAAAATATTTTACCTCCTTAGCAAAGCCGCAAGGGCTCTATCTACATAGAGTAATATATTAAAATGGCTTTACAACAACAAAGATAACAATACCAATCATTAGAAGTGTAGGTACCTCATTATAGAATCTATAAAACTTTCCAGGTTTATAGTGTGGGTTCTCTAATAACTTTTTACGGTGCATCTCAAGTGAAAAGTGGTAAGCAATTAAGAGTATTACAAAAAATATCTTTGCATGCAACCACCCACCACTACCTAAAAGCCCACTATTTATATAGAGCATAAGAGCCCCACTTATTATAGTAGCCCACATTGCAGGCGTACCAATATATTTTATTAATTTATACTCTTGAATCTGCACAACCTCTACAAATCCCAAATTATCTGCATGCTCACTATGGTATACATAGAGTCTTGGCTGATAAAAAAGCATTGCCATCCAGCTAATAAAACTCATTACATGAAATGCTAAAATCCAATTATAATACTCCATTACTCTTCCTTAATGATATCTTTTAAAGAGTAGATAATTAACTCTTTTTCACCCTTATAATACCCAATTTGAGCTTTTTTTATATATAAATGACTCCCTTTAGTTAATAAACCTCTCTCTCTTTTTTTTAAATAAAGTCTATACTTTTTACCTTCAACAGTAATATATCTATCTTTATATACTCCTCGAATATCTCTAACAATCTCTCCTATATTGCTATCATCTTGCATTAAAGAGTGAGAAAATCGTGGAATAAACTTTTTAATATCAATCCTTTCTCCCTCTTTTTCTATGTCTAAATCAGTTATCTCTTCTATACGATAATATCGTTTCTTCTTATAAACTTTCAAATCGTAACACCTACCCTCTTCTAAACCATCAGCACTTCTATAAAGAGTAATTGCTGGAGAATCAATAGAAGATTTGACTACTCCAATATCACCTCTTTTAAAAACTACACAAAGGCCCTTTAGTAAAACTGGTGACTTAATATATTTAATCTTTACAAACTCATTTAGTGTTAACTCATTTGAACTAATAGATTGCTGCTTCTGTTCTTTAATCTTTGGAACAAAGAGTTTCCAAAATTGATCCAAAAGAGTTTCGTGTTTTAACTCTCTCTTTTGGGTAGTTGTAAAAGTTGCATATAGAGGCAAATGATCAGAATAGCCATATCCAGTATGCTTTCCATGTTTTATCTCCCATCGATAAAGAGCACCCTTTTTACTCTTTTTAAAAAGATAACGCTTTCTAAAAACACCAAAAGAGCCACGTTTATAAAACCAACCTTTATCATCTAAAAGTGATGGCGGTATTATTATTGAATCAAGAGCACTCTTTTGACCATAAAAATCGTGGCTCCATCGCCTATTTGGATCTATCTCGCTCCATAGATTGTAATGATAAATGGTATTTTTAGGTAGAGTTTTATCCCGCAACTTTATCATTTTACCATTATAGTATGTTTTTAATACTGTATCGATACCACACGTACCATTAGTATCATTATTTTTAGCACTTATATTAATACACTCATCATAATCGCTATTAAAATCTCCCAATATAATATATTCGCTTCCTTTTGACATCTTCTCAATACGACTCATTAAAACTTTGGCTGATTTTACACGAGCACTCTCAGAAGCTTTTTTTGAACGCCAATGATTTACAAAAATTGTTAAGGGTGGATTGGTCTCTAAGGTTACCTCTAATATATTTCTATCAGCAGAAGAATGGGAGACAACTAAGTCTCTCTTTTTTCTAAACCTTACTTTTGAAAGAAGAGCAACTTGAATAGAAGATTTGGATTTATTTGTAATTGCAGCATAAGG
>JALWMN010000212.1 GCA_027083895.1 Campylobacteraceae bacterium | reverse complement strand
GTGCTAATCTATATTTAAAATCTTTTTCCAAGTTTTATTGACTACTGGATATTTAATATCTTAACAATCTCATCCCCAATACTCTAAAATCTAAGTTACCAACACCTGTTTTCTCTTTAAGAACCGCTCCTCTTTTTGCAAGAGCCTTTGCAATAGGTCGGTTCATTATACATACTCAACAAAAAGTGCTCTTTTATCTGCTTTGGGAAGTTTTGTGAGCATATCTGTCCCAAGCTCTGCCCTTTGTCTTACATCTGTTAACGATTTGCTCTTTTTGGATACAAAAAATAAAAGCTATCTTTATAAGCCTTTTTAACTAGCTCTCTTTTCCAACTCTTCTTCTACCAACAGTAATAGTCATCTTGGCTGACACTAAAGAGAGATATTCTACTTTTTGAGATACTCTAACTCTTTTTCTCGATTAAAAAAGTTCACAAATCAGCTTTTTATAGCAATTTCCATTACTGTAACTTCTATTACTATAACCACTTTAAACATAACTGTTACTCAGATAGAAAGATTGTATCGCTTCGCCACAAAGTAAAGCATACAAGGAGCGAATTCTAAAAACTATTTTCTTCTTTTATCTCTCTTTTTTATCTCTTGGGCTAACTGATACACAACCATGGCGTAGTAATCAGAGTTGTTGTAGCGTTTTAATACATCGAAATTGTTAAATGTAAGCCACACTTCATCGAATTCGGCTCGCTCTAGTTTTAAGAGTTTAAAGTATTTTGCTTTTAGCTGCTTGCGAGGCTTTATGCCCCATTTTCTAAGTGTTGCTCGACTAATTTTATACCGAGTACTCTTTTTAATCCGCTTAAACTTTCTCCCTTTATAGCTAGCTCTTACTGCTACCTCTTTGCCCATCTTCCACCCTTTATGGTACAGGTAGTTTGCAATCGTTGCAATAGCATCAATACGTGAAAATGGCTCTATACGACTATTACCATCAAAGCTAACCCCATACTTTAAGTAGGAGTGTGGCATTAACTGCCCAAGTCCAAGTGCTCCATATCTAGAACCCTTCAAATAGAGAGCTTTTAGCTTTTGTCTATAGCATAAAACAAGTAGCTTCTCTAGCTCATATTTAAAGAGCTTTGCTCTTACACGCTTTCTAAAAGCGTTATATGCTAATGCATTAAAGACCTCCCAGTTACCAACTATTTCGCCATAGTATGTCTCCACTCCTACAATTGCTGCTACAGTGTATCTATCGACCTTAAATTTTTTTTCGATTCTATCGAAATAGCTTTTATATCTATTGACAAACTTAACTCCCTGTTTTACTCTATCTTCATTTAAATATCGCTTCTCATAGGCTGTAAAACCAACACTCTTTAGCCACCACTTTCGCCCTTTGGCCACTCCTAACTTTACCCTTCTATTACGTTTTTTTGTACGAAATCTTGTTGGTTTTCTTGCCTTAGAGAAAGTTTGAACAAGATACTCTCGCTTAAAGTTATACTTTCGAACCATATAATTTATAAAATACTTTACATCTCTATCTTTTGCATAGTATCCTGTTACTTCACTTTTAGCATCTAAAAAGAGTAATAGTAAGAGTGTAATTATTGCTATTCTAATCAAAATACTTCCTTTTTATGGATATAAAATATATTATGCAATAAAACTCTTTGATTGAAGAGCAATTTATCAATTTTTTTGACACTTTTATAAAATTGTTTAAAAAAGAACCATTTTTTCATTAGATTAAGAGAAATTCGGTTTATCCTACATCTCATCCAAAAACAAATATAGATCCACAGATTGAATATAAAACAATTTATAGAAGTTGCTAAAATTTACATATTCTAATAAATTTTCTAATAATGAAAGTGTTATAATTGTCAAAATTCCTAAATCATTACAAAAGAGCCCTCTATGCTAAATAATAAAAAAGTTCTTGAACAGGCAACCATAATTGCTGGTGTTGTCAAATGGACACTCCTCTCTGGAATTATTGGTATAGTTATTGGAGTAGCTGTTACTCTCTTTTTAAGTATCTTACACCATAGCGAAGCACTTCGTACATACCTTCCTTTTCACTACTACTACCTACTCCCTTTTGGATTGATGCTTAGCATTTGGCTAACAAAAACTTTTGCTCCAGATGCAAAAGGGCATGGGACTGAAAAGGTTATAGAAGCTGTCCATAAAAAAAGTGGTGATATCAAAGTATCTGTAATTCCTGTAAAACTCCTTGCAACTGTTATTACCCTCTTTAGTGGTGGTTCAGCTGGAAAAGAGGGGCCAGGGGCACAAATTGGTG
>JALWMN010000211.1 GCA_027083895.1 Campylobacteraceae bacterium | reverse complement strand
ACATTAACACCATGCTTATCGATCTTTTCCCCTAAAAGCTTTGCATAGACTGTTGGATGCAGTGGTAAGAATGCCTCCCCAAAACAAGCACTAAATGTTGCAACTGGCTCTGTAATACCTCTTTCAGTTCCAGCAACTTTAGCAGTATATCCACTTAAAAAGTAGTACATCGCCTGCTCTTTTGTAAGTTTACTTACTGGAGGTAATACACCAAAAGCATCTGCAGTTAGGAAGATAATGTTTTTAGGGTGACCCGCCATCAAAGATGGTTCATGATTCTCAATATGCTCGATTGGGTAACTTACTCTCGTATTCTCAGTCTTAGATTTATCTGAGTAGTCTACTTTACCATTCTCATCTGCTACAACATTCTCTAAAAGTGCACCAGGACGAATTGCGTTATAGATCTCTGGTTCACTCTCTTTATCTAAATTGATAACCTTTGCATAGCAACCACCTTCAAAGTTAAAGACACCTTCATCATCCCAGCCATGTTCATCATCACCAATTAATGCTCTATTTGGATCTGTTGAAAGAGTTGTTTTTCCTGTACCTGAGAGACCAAAGAAGAGACAAACATCCCCCTCTTTCCCAACATTTGCAGAGCAGTGCATAGAGAGTTTCCCCTCAAGTGGCAACCAGTAGTTCATCATGGTAAAGATACCCTTTTTAATTTCACCTCCATACCATGTTCCGCCAATAATTGCTGTTCCCTCTTCGATATTAAAAGCAACATAGACATCTGAATTGAGATTTTGCTCTTTATAATTTGGATTGGAGGTTTTACAAGCATTATAGAGAACAAATTCTGGTTCAAAGTTCTCTAACTCCTCCTTTGTTGGAAGTATAAACATATTCTCAATAAAGTGGGCTTGCCATGCAATCTCTGTAATAAATCGAATCGATTTCCTACTCGATTTACTAGCCCCCGCAAAAGCATCTATCACATAGAGCTCTTTGCCACTTAACTGCTTCGTAGTAAGCTTAAAGAGATCCTCATAAATCTCTTTTGAGATTGGTTGATTGATCTCTCCCCAAGCAATATGCTCTTGTGATGGTGGCTGCTTCACAAAATATTTATCTTTTGGACTCCTCCCCGTAAAGACTCCAGTATCAACCATAGCTGTATTATTATCGCTAAAGCGGCACTCACCCTTTGCCGCTTCATCTTCTGCTAACTTTTCGTAGCTTGGATTATGGATAATATTTGTAGCACCCTTAATACCATACTGCTCTAGATCTTTTGCATCTAACTTACTCATCTTTTCCTCTTTATTAATTAAATATCGATAATAGAACACCTGCAGCAACTGCAGACCCAATTACTCCTGCAACATTAGGACCCATTGCATGCATAAGTAGAATATTACCAGGTTTCTCCTCAGAACCAACTTTACTTACTACCCTAGCTGCCATAGGAACTGCTGAAACTCCAGCTGCTCCAATAAGTGGATTAATAGGCTCTTTAGAGAACTTAGACATTATTTTCCCCATCAAAACTCCAGCAGCAGTACCAGCAGCAAATGCTAAAAGACCAATA
The DNA here is from genome assembly GCA_027083895.1 of Campylobacteraceae bacterium. Taxonomy (GTDB): domain Bacteria; phylum Campylobacterota; class Campylobacteria; order Campylobacterales; family Sulfurovaceae; genus JAADEQ01. The sequence continues at coordinate 739 of JALWMN010000211.1, read as the reverse complement.
ATCATAATCCCTAATGTCTCTGGAACCAAGAATTGATCTGCTTGTAGCTTCGATCCAACAGAGAGACCAAGGAAAATTGTAACAATATTAATAAGAGAGTTTTGCATTGTATCTGAGAGTCTATCCACAACTCCAGACTCTTTTGCAAAGTTACCAAAAGCAAATGCCCCCATAAGTGGTGCCGCATCTGGTAAGAAGAGAGCAATAAGAACAATAATCATAACTGGAAAGAGAATCTTCTCCATCTTATGTACATGTCGAGTTGTCTTCATAACAATCTGCCGCTCTTTCTTGTTAGTAAGGGCTCTCATAATTGGTGGCTGAATTACAGGAACAAGTGCCATATATGAGTATGCAGCAACTGCAATTGTACCAAGTAGTTCAGGTGCAAGTGCAGAGGCTATAAAGATAGATGTAGGACCATCAGCACCTCCAATAATACTAATAGCCGAACACTGTTTAAGGGTAAAATCAAATATATCGGTATATTGGCTAAGAGCTGCTGCACCTACAAGTGATCCAAAAATACCAAATTGTGCTGCAGCACCCAAAAGTGCAGTTTTAGGATTAGCTAGAAGTGGTCCAAAGTCTGTCATTGCTCCAACGCCCATGAAGATAAGCAGTGGGAAAAACTCATTCGCAACACCCATATTGTAGATAATTCCAAGCATCCCCTCTGGACCAGTCATATTAGCAATTGGGATGTTTGCTAATAAACCTCCAAAGGCAATTGGAAGTA
>JALWMN010000210.1 GCA_027083895.1 Campylobacteraceae bacterium | reverse complement strand
CCATGATAAAGAAACACTTAACACTCCTGCTACTTGGAGTATTTATCAATGCTGAAGATATAGATACGATACTCTCTAAAATAACTACAAAACGAGTATCAAATGTCGAACCCGAGACAATATTAGCAACACCATCACCTATGCCAAAACTGATAATTGAAAACAATAAAAGCAATGGAGATTCAAATACAAGCCTCTTAAAAGCAAAAGAGGAGAGTTTTAAATTGACTGCAATTATAAATAATAGTGCCAATATTAATGGAAAGTGGTATAAGCTAGGTCAAAAAATTGGCTCTTATAGACTCGAGGATATTATGGATGACTCAGTATTTCTTAAAAACGATCAAAGAGAGAGAATACTCTTTTTTGATCAAAACCAAAGCAAAATCAATATAATTTTAGGAAGGTAATTATGAAAAAAATATTATTTACTCTTTTTGTTCTCTTTGCAATTGAATCTCTCAATGCAAATAATTGTAGTAATGAACGCTTTAATGTAACCATACAAAAAGAGCTCTCAATTGCAGATGCTCTAGATAATTTGGCTCAAAGCTGTGGTTTAAGTATAGTAGTAAAAGATGCAGCAGCACAGCAAAGACTCAAAAAAAAGCTCTATTATACTCATTTAAAAAATAGTACATTAAGAGATTTCTTAAACTTGCTACTTACCGATAATGACCTTAACTATCAATTAAATGGAAATAAACTCTCAATCTCATATCTTTCAACAAGAACATTTAAAATTCACTATATTTCAAGCGACCGCACAGGAAGTTCCAATGCTAATATTAATATTGCAAATGCCGGTAAAACAAAAGGGCAAAATATATCTTCAGCAAGCGGTATGGCAATCCAGAGTAATGATAAATTTGACTTTTGGAAAAAGTTAAAAAAAGAGATTCATCAAATCCTTGTAGTCTCAGGTGATGGGAGTATGAACTTCACAAAAGGAAAAGATGGGACATGGGTTGATGCAAGCGGCCATAAATGGCAATATAATCCACTAGATCCAATCATTGATCCAGAAGGAGGGTTAGTTACAGTTACAGGCACACCAAAACAATTAAGACGAGTTGCACGCTATATAAGTGCACTCGCAAAACAGGTAAAGACTCAAGTGCTTATAGATGTAAAGATACTTTCAGTAACACTTAATAATGACCACTCAACAGGAATTGATTGGAATGCACTTTATGGATTACAAAACTTTACAATCAATACAATAAATATGTACCAAAAAAATATGGCTGAGATGAAAACAGAAGGTGATAAAATAACTGAAGTAAAGTATGCTCCAGGCACAAGACCGAGTAATGCAAAACTTTTTGAGGCCAGAGGGTACTCTACTATCAGCGATGTTATTCGCTTTCTTAAAACCCAAGGGAATGTAAAGTCTATTTCCAACCCTAAAATTATGACACTCAATAACCAACCAGCACTTATTAGCGTAGGAAAAGAGCTCTTTTATAAAACTAAAAGCAGCACATATACAAAAGATAGCAGCAAAGAGACCACAACCAGTGAAACTATCGATTCAGTATTTGCAGGCATTTTGTTAGATATTACTCCAGAAATTGATAAACGTGGTATGATTACATTAAAGATTAACCCATCTATTACTGAAACTGACGGTACTGTTTCTAGTTCAGGTACACGAACAATGCCACCAGATTTAATTAGAAGACAAATATCAACCGTTATTAAAGTAAAAGATGGCAAACATGCTATTTTAGGTGGTTTAATTTCAAGTGTTGAGAGTAAAGTTGAGAGTAAGGTTCCTTTGCTTGGCGATATGCCACTATTAGGTGGAGCCTTTAAAAGAGAGAAGAAAATCAAACGAACCGAAGAATTAGTTGTTATAATAACACCACATATTACAAACGGTAGTAAAAATCTCTCTTTAAAGAGTCTAGGATATAGGAGTATTGTAAAGTGAGTTATTTCGAAGTTGCCAAAGAGTGTTTTATAGATGAGATCAATTTAGAGAGTTATGTTGAATTACCTGGTTCAATAATGGCATATGAGGAACTAGAAATGTCTTTTGAAAAACCATTTAAATTAATGCTATTATATGGTGAACCAGGTACTGGAAAAAGCTTACTCTTGAAGCGAATTTATGAAAAGAAAAAGTATCAAAAAGAGATACATTTTATCAACTCTCCACTCTTAAGCGAAGAGGAGTTTTTTAGACGCCTCTTTACCATTTTAATTCAAAAAAAGATGCCTAAAAACACTAAAGTTGATTTTAATACTTTTGTTGAATATTGTAAAGCCATTAAAGGACAACGCGAAAT
>JALWMN010000209.1 GCA_027083895.1 Campylobacteraceae bacterium | reverse complement strand
CTCTCTTTTTGTATCAATATGTAACGTAAAAACTTGATTGTAGCCTCTTTTATAGAGTCAACATGAATATAGGCGATCTCTTCGTCACTAACCTTTGGGTGCTCTCCCTCGTAGACAACTGCATAGGCACCATTTTCGATGGCTCTCTCTATTCCCTCTTTTTCGTATGCAAAGAAGAGATCACCTAACTCTACCTTACTTGGGTAGATTGTTGCTGATTCTACCTTTTTAACCTTTGCTTGGTTAATAGGCTTGCCTCCTATGATATTGAGTAGATTCTCTATAGTCATTACGATACTTTTGTTCCTGCAACTTTTGGCGTTTCTGGACGAAGGAGGCTTAAGCCATTTTCATCTTTGGCTGCTAGTAGCATCCCTTCGCTGAGCATTCCCATTATTTTAGCAGGTTTAAGGTTTGCTACTACACACGCTTGAGTGCCAACTAAATCTTCTGGCTTGTACCACTCTTTAATTCCTGCAATAATTTGGCGTGGCTGCTCTTCACCAAGGTCAACTTTGAGTTTTAAGAGTTTTTTACTCTTTTGTACCTCTTTAGCTTCTATAATAGTTCCAATTTTAAGCTCTGTTTGGAAGAATTGATCGATTGTAATGACTCCAGCAGATTGCTCTTTTTTCTCCTTAGACTCTTTTTTAGGAGCTTCTGGTTCTTTTAAGAGCTGCTCTTCGATTCTAGGGAAGAGTGGCGGAATTTTTGTTATTGTAAAATCATCTAATAGACTATTTTCTTTAACAAAGCTCTTGTAACTCTCTACACCAATTGTAAATTGAAGTGCCTTAGCAATCTTATTGGTTGTTTTTGGCATCACAGGATGGAGCATAATCGCAACTTTTGCTAAAATATTAGCAATTAAACCATTGAGTGCTAGTGCCTCTTCCTCTTTCCCCTCTTTCATAAGCTTCCAAGGTTGGTATTTATCTATTGCTTTATTTGCAATACCAAGTGGTCTCCATAACTCCTCTAAGTAGCGATGAAGTTGCATATCAAATAGGAGTGGCTCGAGCTTTTCAAAAGATCTCTGAATCTCTTCTAACTCTTCTTTAAAATATTTTGTTACATTTTGGCTACTTACTTTGCCTTCGCTATATTTACTACTCATTCCAATAAGGCGATTGAGTAAGTTACCTAAGTCGTTACCAAGGTCGGAGTTTATTCTATCAATTAGTGCTTTTTGACTAAAGTCACCATCTCCACCAAATGGCACTTCTCGAAGCATAAAGTAGCGAAAGTTCTCTAAGCCATAAGCATCTGCTACCTCTTTTGGGTTAATCACATTTCCTTTTGATTTACTCATCTTTTCGCCATTTCTAGTCCACCAACCATGAGCTGCAATATGGTCTGGCAATGGAAGCTCTAAACTCATTAAGAATGCTGGCCAAAAGATTGCATGGAATCTAAGAATATCTTTACCTATAAGGTGTACTTTTGCTGGCCAATAATCCATCTTCTCCTCACCTGTTCCATAGCCAAGAGCTGTTAGATAATTCATGAGTGCATCTAGCCAGACATAGATAACATGTTTAGGGTCATTTACACTCTTAGGTAATTTAACACCCCAATCGAAGCTTGTTCTTGTAATTGAGAGATCCTCTAAACCAGCCTCTACAAATCTTATTACTTCATTTCTTCGAGTCTTTGGTATAATACACTTTTCATTCTCTTTATACCATGCTAAGAGTCTCTCTTGATACTTTGATAATTTAAAAAAGTAACTCTCCTCTTCTACAATAGATGTCTCTTTGCCACAATCTGGACAAAAACCTCCATCTACTATTTGTGTATCAGTAAAAAAGGTTTCACAACTTATACAGTAGTTTCCTTTATAAGTACCTTTGTAGATATCACCATTTTGAAGCATCTTCTCAAATGCTACCTGTACACCCTTTTTATGCTCTTCATCTGTAGTTCTTATAAATTTATCATATGATATATCAAAATAATCCCACAATTGTTTAAATTTTGAGCTAATTTCATCAGCATACTCTTGTGGGGTTTTGCCTCTTTGTTTTGCAGCTTGCTCTATCTTTTGCCCATGCTCATCTGTACCAGTTAAAAAGAATGTATCGTAACCTACCATTCTGGAGTAAATTGCTAAAGTATCAGCTATTATTGTTGTATAGGCATGTCCAATATGTGGAACATCATTTACATAGTATATTGGTGTGGTAATATAACTCTTTTTACAACTATTACTCATTGAAAAACCTTCTTAGGAGATATTTTTCTATAATTTTATCTAAAAAGACACAAACTCTCTTTAAAAGCTAATATGGTCGAGATCTTATTTATAAA
>JALWMN010000208.1 GCA_027083895.1 Campylobacteraceae bacterium | reverse complement strand
AGAGATTTTCATAAATTAGCAATAATAAAAAGAGAAGCCAGAGGCTTTACATCTGTAATTCCTTCAAAAAAAATATATAGCCGAAAAATAAAACACAAGAAAGGCTTCTTATGCAAAACTACTTAATCTGCTACGATATTTTCGATAAAAAACGACTCTACAAGGTAAGAAAAATTGCCTACTCTTATGCACTTGGCGGACAAAAAAGTGCCGTCGAAGCTCCTCTAAGTAAAAAAGAGCTAAAAGAGCTTATAAATAAACTACTCGATGTCATAAAAGAAGAGGATAAAATTAATATTATACCCTTCTTAGGCGAACCACTCTGTTTTGGTAAAGCTGAGTTTGTTAAATTCGATAAAGGATTAATAGTAATATGAATATTATCATCATTGACAAAAAAGAAGTAACCATAAAAACAACCACAACACAGCTTATAGTTGATACGCAAAAAATCCCCTTTACACTCATAGACACTATTATCTTAGAGGGACAAACAGAACTAAATACCAAAGATATAAACCACCTTACTAAAAACTCTATATCGATAATAATTTTAAACTCTAAAAAGTACTTAGCCTCTCTTATTACCGCACCAAATACAAAAAATGCCAATTTAAAACTATCTCAATTCAAAGCCGCCCTTACACCACTATCAATAGCAAAAATTTTACTAAAAGATAAAATTGCATCACATATTGTGCAACTAAAAGAGCATAGCATAATCTTAAACAAATCTCGATACATGCAAAATATCGAAAAAGCTAGTAGCCTAGACGAACTCTTAGGAATCGAAGGGAGCTTCTCTAAACTCTACTTTAACCACTACTTTACCCTTTTTTCCAAAAGACTCCACAATAACAAACGCACTAAACGCCCACCAAAAGACCCACTAAATGCTGTTATGTCGTGGCTCTATACTATCTTTTATCATCTCATCACAACAAAACTACTTGCATCTGGGTTCGACCCAAATATTGGCTACCTGCATCGTCCATTTCGTGACCATAATGCCCTCTCTTCAGATATTTTAGAAGTAATTAGAGCCGATATAAACCAATTTATCTTTACCCTCTTTGATAATAAGTATCTCCTTAAAGAGCACTTTACCAAAAAAGGAGATGCAGTATATCTAAAATATGAAACTCGAAAAAATATATACCCACTTTTACAAGAGTTTCAAGCAAAAATTGAGCCAAAAATAACAAACACAATCTCTAAAATAAGAAGTCAACTATGAAAAGAATAATTCTACTTCAAAACAAAAATACAAAAATTAAAATTCGCCAAGACTTTATTGAGATCTACACACCACAAAATAGCCTTGTAGTAGCAAAAAAGTTTATAAAGGCCTTCTATATAAATAAATTTGTCAAAATATCAATTGCTGTAGCAATTGATCTCTCAAAAATTGCCCCACTCTACTTTATAGACCAAAACGGATACATAAAAGCCCAACTAATGGAGCCGCAAAATGAAACAATATAACTTTATTCTCGCTTACGACATTGCCGACAGTAAAAGGCTTAGAAAAATTGCAAAAATTGTGGAAAAAGAGGCTATCCGTATACAGTTTTCTATATTTTTACTGCCAAAATTCACAAAGCCTGAACTACTAGAACTCTTAGATAAAATATTAAAAATCTACAACGAAAACGAAGATGATATACGAATTTACAAAATTAAAAATAAAGGTATCAACATCGCTTCTGGTGTAGATCTAGATCAACCATTTAACTTTATTTAAGGAGTCAAAAAATGAATATTCAAGAACAAGTTGAACAACTTTTACAAGAGCAAGAGGATACTACTTATGAGCTACTTTTACAAATTTTACAAGAGCTAAAAAAGATAAACATTAATCTAAAAAGAGTAATTAACAAAAAAAATACAAATAGAGACTACTACAACTTTGTAAATAGCTTGCGAGATAAGCTCAAACCAAACCCTAACGAGAATATCTATCCAACAATACTCTTTGAAGATAAAACAATAGGAGTTTCAAAAAATGGCTACCTTTACGATAAAGCAACCAATCAAAACCTAAAAGCCCATGAAGCATTTAAAGTTTACCAATTTTTATATGCAAATCAAGATAAACTAGATGAGTACATAAGCTTTGACTAAATTGTATAAGTTTTCTAAAATACCTATACAAAAATTTTAATCTCTCTCGATTTTATGGGATTTTTTAAAAACTTTTTAAGATTAAGTTAAACTTATTTCAACATCTATTATGCCCAATTAATCGACTATTAATTTTTTAGAAATCAAAATGAAACAGTTTAAAGCAAAACTTCAGAAATAACGCTATATAATAA
>JALWMN010000207.1 GCA_027083895.1 Campylobacteraceae bacterium | reverse complement strand
ATGGGACTCGAACCCACGACAACCAGTGCCACAAACTGGCGCTCTACCAACTGAACTACGCCTACCATATAATAATATGAGCGACCAAAATCTATTACTAAATTATTATAAAGTACATATTTTACAATGGTCGGAGTGAAAGGACTCGAACCTTCGACCCCCTGGTCCCAAACCAGGTGCGCTACCAGACTGCGCTACACTCCGTATCAAAATGGAGTGCAATTATAGGAAAAAAAATTTAAAATGTCAAGAGTTTTTTGGTCAAAAGCCTCTTTTTTTATTAATTAAGGAAGATTAAGCACTTTTTGTGGAGATTTAACTACAATTTTGTATGGTTTATCTCACTCTCTTTTTTATTGCATTTTTAAGTGGGTCGCTACTACCGCTTGGAAGCGAGGCACTCTTTTTATATGATCTGCAAGCTGGCTATAGTGCTGTGGCATTAATACTTTTTGCAAGTGTGGGGAATATACTGGGTGCTTTGTTAAACTACTATTTAGGGCTAAAAGGCGAGGAGTATTTACTGCGTAAGGGGTATTTGAAAGAGTCTTCTTTACAAAAGGCTCGTAAGCGTTTTAATCGTTTTGGTGGGTATGTTTTGCTCTTGAGTGCAGCTCCGATTATTGGGGATCCACTAACTTTTATTGCTGGTGTTTTGGGCTATCGTTTGCGGTATTTTATTCTTTTTGTTGCTCTCTCTAAAACTATTCGTTATACAGCACTTGCACTGCTTTTTATGTGGAGTTAAGCTACACTCAAGGTAGATAGAGTATTTCATAGTGGTTATTTTTACACTTTTTGAACGATTTTATAGTAAGATAGTACCATATCATTTTACGAGGAGGAGAGATGAGAAGAGTTATTTTACTATCGATGGTTGTGGGGGTTTCGCTTTTTGGTGCGGCGTATAAGTTGCCAGAGACCTCTCTAAAGGGAACATCTCTGAGTGCGGCAAATGTTGCAGCGTGTGATGGTGCAGATTGTGCCTACTACAATAGTGCTAATAGTGCTTTTTTAGATGGAGCGAGCCAGTATCTTGAGGTTGGTGGTACTTTTGTACATTTGCCAGCAGTTGAGTATAGTGGAATGCAGACTTTTAGTAGTGGTGTGACAATCCCTGCTAATGGCGAGACAAAGAAAGAGAATATACTCTTGCCATATCTACACTATATCTCAAAAGCGTATGGCAATTTACGATATGGTGTGAGTGTTGTTGTGCCTGGTGGTTTGGTAAAACGCTGGGAGAGTCCTGTGCAGAAGCTTTTTGCAAAAAAGTTTGACTTAACAATGGTTTTGATTAATCCATCGGTTACATACAAGCTAAACCAAAATTTTGCTGTAAGTGCTGGGGTTGATATTCTCTACAGTAAAGGGAAAGTAGAGAATGATGGTACGCTTATTGGACAGCCAGTTACGAGAGTTATGGATGGCGATAGTATCGATTACGGCTTTAATGTTGCAGCGGCTTGGCATTTAGAGAATGGTATTAATGTAGCAGCTACCTATCGTTCAAAAATTAAGATGTCACTCGATGGAGATGCTACACTCGGTCTAGGCCCTTTAAGTTTAGACTATAAAGCAGATGTAGATGTCTATCTGCCTGCAGCTCTCACTTTAGCGGTATCTAAAGAGATCGATAAGGTAACACTAGAGTTTGTCTATGAGAGAACTTTTTGGAGTAGTTATAAGTACTTAGACTTTAACTACAATAAGCCACTTCCTCCTCAGCTAGCAAGCTTTGATGCGAAGGTGCCTAAGCTGTGGAAAGATACAAATACATTTAGAGTCGGTTTAAAGTATAAATATAGCGATAAATTAACACTCATGGCTGGGTATACACACGATGAGAGCCCAATTAAGAGTAAGTATGTAGGGTATGAGATGCCTGATAGTGATGCAAATATATTCTCGGCTGGATTCTACTACCAGCAAAGTAGTAACTTTGGATGGGGTGTTGGAGTACTCTACGATAGCAAAAAGAAGCGAACTGTTAGAACGATTGGCGGTATTAATGGAACATTCGATAAAGGAGGGGCTCTCTTAGTAACGGCTGGTTTTAGCTATAAGTTTTAAAAAGAGGTTTATGTGAAGAGAACGGTAATTTATATTCATGGTTTTGGGAGCTCAGGCTTTGGGGTCAAGGCGGAGCTCTTTCGGCAATACTTTAAGAGTCGAGAGGTGCGGTTTTTGGCTCCGTCGCTCTCGTATGTGCCACAGCTTGCAATGCAAACGCTTACTGAGTTAGCAGAGTGTTGCGAAAATCCAGTTTTTATTGGCTCATCGCTTGGTGGGTTCTATTCGCTCTATCTGGCAAATTG
>JALWMN010000206.1:1237-10041 GCA_027083895.1 Campylobacteraceae bacterium | reverse complement strand
ATCCCTGGATAAGCACCTGGAGTATCTATCAGCATTAAAACTGGAATATTAAACTTTTCTGCCAGCTTTACAGCCCGAAGAGCCTTTCTATACCCTTCTGGGTGTGGCATTCCAAAATTTCTCTTAAGTTTATTCTTAGTACCTCGACCCTTTTGCTCTCCAATAAGCATCGTTTTTTGTCCATCAATCCAGCCTAAGTAGCAGATAATTGCTGGGTCATCTCGAAAGGTTCTATCACCATGGATCTCTTGTGCATCTTTCATAATAAGACGCACATAATCAAGAGCATATGGTCTATCAGGATGGCGAGCCAATTGGAGCTTTTGGTAGTCACTCAAACCCCCAAAGAGCTTTTTTACCTCTTTTTCTAAATCTTTATAGAGTATCTCAACTGCAGCACTATCACCACGAGCTTTTGCAGATTCAATATCACTCTGTATAGACTCTATCGATTTCTCAAACTCCAAATAGCTAGCCATTTTAGCTTACCCTTGATACTTCTTAAAAATCACTACCCCATTTGTTCCACCAAATCCAAATGAGTTACTCATAACTACATTTAACTCCGCCTCTCTAGCACCCTCTGTAACATAATCTAAATCGCAATGCTCATCTGGCTCTTCATAATTAATTGTTGGAGGTATAACTCCCCTCTGCATCGCCATAATAGAGATAACTGCCTCAATAGAGCCTGCAGCACCAAGACAGTGTCCAATTTGACCTTTCGTTGAACTTACTGGTGGGCAACTCTCTTTACCACCTAACAGTGCTTTAATTGCAGCAGTCTCATTTTTATCATTGATTGGTGTCGATGTACCATGTGCATTAATATAGTCTAATTTTGGCTCACCTGCCATCTTATACGCCATCTGCATAGCTCTAAGGGGTCCATCCATTGTTGGTGTCGTAATATGATTTGCATCGCCACTCTCTCCAAAACCAACCAACTCACAATAGATTTTTGCACCTCTTCTCTTTGCAGACTCTAACTCTTCAAGTACTAATGCACCAGCACCTTCACCCATCACAAATCCATCTCTTTTAGCATCAAATGGACGTGAAGCATGCTGCGGATCATCATTCCTAGTTGAAAGAGCTTTCATCGAAGCAAATCCACCAATTCCAACTGGACAGATTGCCGACTCAGCACCCACAACCAACATTCTATCTGCACACCCAACCATAATAGTTTTGGCTGCCTCATTAATCGCATGCGTCCCTGCAGCACATGCAGTTACTGAGCCCAAGTTTGGACCCTTTAAATTGTGATAGATCGAAACAAAACCACCAAGCATATTTGCTAAAGCTGAAGGAATAAAAAAAGGCGATATTCTTCGAGGACCACGTGTATCACATATAATCGAGTTCTTCTCAATGGTAGGTAAACCACCAATACCAGATGCACAACTTACACCAAAACTTTCACGCTCTACACCCTCATCGATACCAGCATCCTCTATAGCCTCTTTGGCAGCTTTAAGTCCAAAATGGATAAAACGATCTGCCTTTTTTACCTCTTTTGCATCCATAACAGTTGTTGGATCAAAATCTTTTACTTCACCTGCAATTTGTGCAGCAAACTTTTGGGGATCAAATATCGTAATTCTCTCTATACCACACTTTCCTTCAACAATTGCATCAAATGAGCTCTCTTTATCATGCCCAAGGCTATTAATCATCCCTAAGCCAGTAACAACTACTCTTCTCACCAACAACTCCTCAATATTCATATAAACCCACGCCTGAGTAAAAGAGAGCAAAGTTCCAAAAAAACGCTCCTCTCTTTCCCCAAACGGGGAAACAGTTAAGCCTTAGCCTCTTCGATGAATTTTACAGCATCAGCAACAGTAGAGATCCCTTCTGCATTCTCATCTGGAATCTCAATATCAAACTTCTCCTCTAATGCCATTACAAGCTCTACAACATCTAAGCTATCTGCACCAAGATCATCAACAAACTTTGAATCCTCTTTGATCTCATCAATATTTACGCCTAGTTGTTCAGCTACAACCTCTTTTACTTCATCTAAAATTGCCATAAGCTACTCCTTAATAAATATGGCATAAGTATAACTAAAAATCGTTAAAAAAAGTTAAGAAGAGAGTAATTTCAGCCTCATATTATTTGAAAAAAATACTCAAAATGATCACATCAAATAGTTTAGAGACTCTACTTTATCAATTGGCTAAAATCCAAGCTTACCTCAGTACCCTGCCCTTTTTGAGAATCAATTCTTAATCCAATTCCCTCTTGATCACAATACCTTTTTACCACTGCTAGCCCTATACCTTCACCACTTAATGCTTCGCTTCCTTGATAGTAACGCTGGTATATCAACGGAAGTTCACTCGCCTCTATTCCAATACCATAATCTCGAATCTTTAAGAGACCATTTTGTAATTTAACAACAATTATCGACTCTTTTGGTGAATACTTAACAGCATTCTCTAAAAGATTATCGATTACCTGCTCAAAACCTATCTTATCAATTGTTAGTGTCAAAGGCTCTAGATCTATCTGAAAGCTATTACGTTTAAGCTCTCTAAAAAACTCTATTCTCTCTTGAAGAAGTCTATCAATTGCTACTTGCTCCTTCTCTATAGGGAATAACTCTCTCTTTAAGTTGTATGAGAGTATATTAAAGAGACGCTTAAAACGCTCTAATGCAGACTCTATTCGCTCTATTCTCTTCAGCCGTTTTCCCTCTTGTTCTCCTCTTTTGAGCATATCGATATTTGCTTTAATAGTTGCTATTGGAAGATTTAGCTCATGCAGAGACTCTTTGATTAGGTGCTCTAACTTTCTATCCTGACTCTCTTTTGGCTCTACTATAATCGATAAAAAGAGATAAGCACTCAAAATTATTGCAGGAAATAATAGCAAAAAACTCTCTAGATAATTTTCGTGACTAAAAGTAAAAAAAAGAAGTGCATGCAAACCAAAAAGAAGTACCACAACAATAACAAAAAGAGCAAAAAACCACCACTTCATAGAGCTACACTCTCAAATTTATAACCATACCCCCGTAGCGTCTTTATGGCATTTGGAAAGTATCTCTTTAACTTTGCAATATAGACTCTCAAAGCTCCATTACTTGCCTCTTGCGATCTCCAAACTGCTCTATATATCTCATCGTAACTAAGAGCTCTGCCATCATTCTCTACAAATAGTTCCAAAAGGGCAAAGGGCTTTAACCCAATATGCAAAGCCTCTCCATTTAAAAAGAGATCTCTCTTATCTCTATCTAACACAAACTCTCCAAGCCGAATACTACTACTCTTGCTTGATCTTTTTAAAAGTGCCTTAATACGTAGTAAAAGTTCATCAAGATCAATCGGTTTTTTAATATAGTCATCCCCACCTACACGAAAACCATTTAATAAAGAGTCTCTATCTTCACGCGAAGTAATAAATATAGCAGGAGTCCTATCGTCAGCTTTGCGAAGATTCTCTAATGCAGTAATTCCATCTTCAAAAGGAAGATTAATATCAAAAAGATATAAATCGTAAAAGTTTGTGTAGGTTAAATCGTAAGCACTATAGGGATCATACACCGCTTCAACATCAAAACCCTCTTCCTCTAAAAAGTCTTTGAGTGTCTCACTATAGAGCTTGTCATCTTCTAAGAGTAATATCTTCATCTTTACTAAATTTGCATTTCTCTAGTGTTATTAAAACATTGTAATTTCATCTTTATAAACTCTTTTTGCTTTGTGATTAAAAATGGAAGCCTCTTTAGCGATAAGCTTAAAGCTTCTCTTAACGCTTGCTTGCAAGCTTCGCGGTTTCGCTCTCGCTTCGTCAGGGCTCCGCTTTCGCAAGCTAAAATCGTGAAACTATTCACGATTTCTTAACGCTTGCTCACATATACATTCCGCCATTAACCTTTAGGGTTTCGCCAGTTATGTAACTTGAGTGGTCGCTTAGTAAGAAGGCTACAGCGTCTGCTACCTCTTTTGGTTCACCAAATCTCCCTAGTGGAATTTTTGCAATAAAGCCCTCTTTAACCTCATCTTTAAGCACATCTGTCATATCTGTTGCTATAAAGCCTGGAGTTATTGTATTGTATCTAATGCCTCTAGAAGCTGCCTCTTGAGCAAACGATTTTGTCATAGCAATTACACCACCTTTACTTGCTGAGTAGTTTGTCTGCCCTGCATTTCCTGTTTCACCAACAATACTTGCAACATTTACAACACTTCCAAAACGCTTTTTACCCATAACTTTAAGTGCCTCTCTACATCCAATGAACACAGATTTTAAATTTGCCTCAATTACTGCCATAAATTCATCTGTTTTCATACGCATTGCAAGTTTATCTTTTGTAATCCCTGCATTATTTACTAAATAGCTTAACTCTCCATCAGTATCCACAATTTGTTTAATTGCATTTACAAAAGCCTCTTCTTCACTTACATCAAAACCTATAATTTCTGCCTCACCACCAGCTGATACAATTGTCTCTTTTACAGCTGTTGCTTCTGCTTCGCCACTTCTATAATTTATCCACACTTTTAAACCAAAAGCAGCTAAACTCTTTGCAATCTCTGCACCAATACCTCTACTTGCACCTGTTACTAATACATTTTTACCACTAAATTTCATATCTTCTCCTTTTTTTAAAGCTGAGAGCTAAGAGCTTAGAGCCAAGAGCTGATTGTGCGGCTATGCCGCTTAAAAAAGGAAGTCACCTTGTTTGCTCTTTGCTCTGAGCCTAAAGCTCTAAGCTTTTATAAGACTCTCATCCATCTCTTTTGGAATCTCAAGCTCCATTAACTCTAAAACTGTTGGGGCAATATTGTTTAATCCACCACCATCTTTTAATCTTTTAACCTTTGGTGAAATAACAAATGTCCAAACCTCTCCAACTGTATGGTTTGTTAATACTTTGCCATTTTCATCTAACATCTCTTCACAGTTACCATGGTCTGAAGTTAAAACAATATTATACCCCTTTTCTTTTGAAACTTCTAAGATCTTTCCAAGTTCGCTATCAACAGCCTCTACTGCTTTTATAGCTGCTTCAAAATTACCTGTATGTCCAACCATATCACCATTTGCAAAGTTTACTACAATAAAGTCATACTCCTCTCTCATAGCATTTCTAACAGCCTCTCCAACCTCTGGTGCACTCATCTCTGGCTTAAGATCGTAAGTAGCAACCTTTGGGCTATCTATAAGAACTCTGCTCTCATTTAAATATGGCTCCTCTATTCCACCATTTAAAAAAAATGTTACATGAGCATACTTCTCTGTCTCAGCAGTATGGAGCTGCTTTAACCCAGCTTTGCTAATAACCTCTGCTAAAGTATTTTTTGGTGCCTCTTTTGGGAACATTACAGGGTAGCTAAAGCTCTTATCATACTCTGTCATTGTTGCGATATTAAGCTTTAAATCTCTTCTTTCAAACTCACTAAAGTCGCTATCGCCAAGAGCTTTTGTAATCTCTCTAACTCGATCACTTCTAAAGTTAGCTATAATCACACCATCACCACTACCCATACCACTATAACCTTCAAATGCAGTTGGAATTACAAACTCATCTGTTACATCCTCTCTGTAGCTCTTCTTAATATATTCAAGTGGAGAGAGCGAAGTTTTGGGCTTAGCTTCTACAATTGCATTGAAGCCTAGTTTTACTCTATCCCATCTATTATCTCTATCCATAGTGTAGTATCTACCGCCAATTGTAGCTATCTTAATATCTTCATCGCAAATTGCTAAAACTTGTTTAAGATACTCTGGTGCACTTGTTGGCGAAACATCTCTACCATCTGTAATTAAGTGGAGCCAAACCCTTTTACCCTTTCTCTTTGCAATTTTCGCTAAACCCAAAATATGCTCTATGTGCGAATGTACTCCGCCATCGCTCATTAAACCAATAATATGTATAACATTAGAGTTCTCTAAAACCTCATTGAATGCACTATTTTTAGCCAAACTACCATCTTCTAATGCTAAAGATATTTTTACCAAATCTTGGTACAAAACTCTCCCACTTCCAATAGTCATATGGCCAACTTCGCTATTTCCCATCTGCCCCTTAGGCAATCCAACACTTAAACCGTGTGTAGAAACTAAAGTGTGTGGATAATTTTCAAAAAGATAATCATACGTTGGAGTCTTTGCAGCCTCAAATGCATTTGCTCTGCTATTTGGCTTATAACCTATTCCATCAGTAATAATTAATAGCGTCTTTTTCCCCATAAAATATTTCCTTTTGCACTAAATGTTACTGTAATTAAAATTTTTGTAGTAAAATATCATTTCTTATATGATAAATAGTTGAAAGTTGGGTAAAATGTTATACTACATCTATGAAATATTCGATATAAACATACTCCAATATATATCTGTACGGGCTGGCATAGCCTTTTTAATTGCATTTTGTTGTACTATATTATTTACCCCACGCTATATACGCTGGGCAAAAGCAAAAAAAGCAAATCAACCTATTAATAAGTGGGTAGAGGGCCATAAATCGAAACAATCGACCCCAACAATGGGTGGTGCAGTCTTTTTAAGTGCAACAATTTTTGCTTCACTTCTTACCACCAAACTCCATAATCCCTATGTAGTTGGTGGATTAATCACACTTATTGGTTTTGGACTAATTGGTATGAAAGACGATATAGGAAAAATCTTAACTGGCGATAATCTTCAAGGTTTAAGCCCAAAAGGAAAGATGGGGCTCTTAATAATCATCTCTGTTACCATTTCGCTCCTACTACTCTTTATTGCCAAAATCCCAACAACATTCTACCTTCCATTTATTAAAACACCTATTTTTGATATGGGCTACTTTGCAATTGCTTTTTGGGTACTTGTACTCATCGCAGCAAGTAATGCAGTCAATTTAACAGATGGTTTAGATGGCTTAGCTACAGTGCCAACAATTATGGCTCTTAGTACACTTGGCATCATTGTCTATATTGTTGGACATGCTATCTTCTCTAACTATCTCCTGCTTCCAAACATCAAAGGTGTAGGAGAGGTTACCATAGTTGCTGCAGCACTTGCTGGTGGGCTACTTGGATTTTTATGGTATAACAGTTACCCTGCAGAACTCTTTATGGGGGATACTGGCTCCCTTGCTATTGGAGCCTTTTTAGGCTACATGGCAATTCTTGGAAAAAGTGAAATCCTCCTAATACTTATAGGTATCATTTTTGTTATTGAAACTCTCTCAGTAATGCTACAAGTTGGTAGCTATAAGTTACGAAAAAAGAGAATCTTCCTTATGGCACCAATACACCACCATTACGAGATGAAAGGGTGGAAAGAGAGTAAAATCATTGTACGGTTTTGGATGATAGCTCTCATCGCAAACCTCTTAGCACTCATTACACTTAAGATAAGATAGACAGATGTTTAACAAAAAAAGATTAGCCCTCTTTGGCTACGGAAAAACAACACAAGCTATTGCTCAAAAATTTGGTGGTGAGTGTAGCTTTTTTGATGATAAGACCAAAGAACCTTTTAAAGATAGTCAAAAAAATACTATCTATCCATCCTCTTACTTTCAAACAGAAAATTTTGATATTGAGGTAGCTACCCCTTCACTCTACCCAAATAATCCATTAGTACAAAAAGCTAATAATCTTTTTAGTGAATATGACTTTTTTCTAAGTCCACAATCACCAATTATAGCAGAGAATGAAAAGCTCCCTCTTACTATTTGGATAAGTGGCACCAATGGCAAAACAACGACTACACAGATGCTAACACATCTACTTAAAAAGTATGGAGCACAAAGTGGTGGCAATATTGGTACACCACTAGCTAAACTCAATAAAAAGGCACCTATTTGGGTATTAGAGACTAGCTCCTTTACTCTTCACCATACAAAGTATGCTTCACCAAACATCTATCTACTCTTACCAATTACCCCCGATCATTTAGATTGGCATGGAAGCAGCAAGAATTATATAGCCGATAAACTCAAACCACTTACAACAATGCAAGAGGGAGAATTGGCACTCATTCCAAAGGGATTGCCACTACCAAAAACTGATGCTTGGGTTGTGGAGTACGAAGAGAGTAGTGATATAGAGAAGTTCTTCAATATTGACGCCTCAAAAATCAAATTTAAAGGGGCTTTTTTGCTAGATAGCATCTTAGCCTTAGCCATAACAAAAGTACTTTTTGAGACTATAGATTACGATCTAATGAATAGCTTTGAACTCGATGCACATAGGCAAGAGGAGATCAGAGACTCCAAAGGAAGGCTTTGGGTAAATGACTCTAAAGCTACCAATATCGATGCAGCATTACAAGCTATTAGAATCTATAGTGACAAAAGAGTGCATCTCATTCTAGGTGGCGACGATAAAGGGGTAGATTTAGAACCTCTCTTTAAAGAGATAGTAAATTATGATGTCAATATCTACGCTATAGGAAGTAATAGCAATAAAATTGTTAATCTCTCAACAAAATACTCTATTCCAGTTCAAAAGGCCAATACGCTCGAGAATGCACTCAATCTTATTGAGATGGTACATACAGTCGATACAGTAGCTCTCTTAGCCCCTGCTGCATCAAGTCTTGATCAATTCAATTCATACGCCCAAAGGGGAAATCTATTTAAAGAGTTTGTAAGAGCAGTTTAATTTAAGTTTATATTAAGTTTAAATAGATATAATTTCACGCACTTACTAAATGGCACGGTAGCTCAGTTGGTAGAGCAAAGGACTGAAAATCCTTGTGTCGGCGGTTCGATTCCGCCCCGGGCCACCACTTACGTTTTCTTCAAATCAGATTAAATATCACTACATTTATATTCAACTAATCTTGATTTATTTAGA